>DATJEX010000064.1:0-6208 GCA_035496135.1 Bacteroidia bacterium | reverse complement strand
CTCATCCATTTGAAAACTCCGGAAGAATCCCACTTGAAAATAAAATAATCATAGCCGTGCCCGGTCACGAAGGAATAACCTGCGACGATGATATTCTGATTCCTGTCGATCGTGAGTTTTTTCGAGAACTGGTAACCGTGGGCACTGTCATCATACACTTTTCTCCATTGCGGAACGCCATTACCATTGTATTTCAGCAAAACGATATCTTCATTCGGCGTGGAATTCACCAATGTGTCGGATGTTCCCGTGACATAAACATTCCCGTTCACATCCACCTTGATATCTTTCGCATCATCGTTCGCGTTCGCAGGTCCGTTGTAGGATTGAAACCACTGGAGTGCACCTGCGGTATTGTATTTGATCGTAATGAAATCAGTGGTCACACCGGGCATCATCTGCGTTCCCGTCACATAAACATTCCCGGAATTATCGACCACGAGCGCGATACCGATATCCGTATTACTGTATGTTCCGTCGAAATATTGCACCCATTGCATCACACCGCTTGAATTGTATTTGATGGTGGTGATATCCTGGCCTGAGTTCAGGTTATTGGTGTAACCGGTGACATAGACATTTCCACTCGCGTCCAGCACGAGCATATTTCCCTGGTCATTCGCATCTGCTGATCCGTTGAAATTGTGAAGCCACAATTGTTGTCCTGCGGGACTGTATTTGATCGTCACCATATCAAGCGTACCATTCGCCTGGAAAGCTCCGCCGGTAACGTATGAATTTCCGCTCGCATCAACGGCAACAGAAACCGCCTGGTCGGCATTGTCCTGCGGACCATTGTACGCATTCGCCCACATGAGCGAAGGTTGTGCGTAAGAGGAAATGGAAATAAAAAGTAAGCTGATGATCGTCGTAAACCTGTGTAACATCCGGGGTGAATTTTGATTGCCAAGCCTAAGTTACAAAATTTGACTCACGAAATTTCATTCCTATTTCCGCTAATTCAGACGGAGACGCTGAGAAATTTTCCGCGAAGGCCTTTCCACCACAAACCAGAATGCCGCGGCGCAAATGATGGCGATCAGTATCGAAAGCAGGAAATAAAAATAGCGTGTGGGTGTATCAAAATAATTTTTGGTGAACAACAGGAGAAAAGTGCTTCCGGAGCAACCATGTGTGAGATAAAGTGAGTAAGAAATTTCCCCGAGCGCTTCGCCGATCCTGAAACGGATCCTTCCGAAATGAACGATCGCAACAGAGACCATAACAGCGATGGCGAGTTCCAGCGGGCGGTGATAAAGCATACCAACACCCGCCACGATCAGCCAGGTGAAGAATTCCGCTGGAGAAAACCGCTTCGTAATGAGCAGAAAGTAAGCAATGCCGGCGAGGAATGCAGCGGAATACGTACCAAGCGCACTCGTTGCTGAGAAATAATACATCGGCAGAAACCAGATCAGCAGGCTACAATGCTGAACGATCTTATTCTTATTCGTGATCAGTGGATAAAGCAGCGCGACGGCAATGTAGAATTGAAACTCGACAGCGAGCGTCCAGAAAATGATGTTGTACCAGTCGTAATGCGAGAACGGAATAAGATATCCGATGTGGAGGAAAAATCGCGCCGGTTCTATCGTGTACTTGTATCCCCAATGATGCGCGAGATAAAAACCGATGAGAAAAATAAGCACGATCGTTCCGATATACGGTGGCTCAATGCGAATGGATCTTTTGAGGAGGAATCTGAAGAAATTCTTCAGCCGGTAATCCTTATTGTGCATGGAAAGCGGAACGACAACCGCCGAGATCACGAAGAAAAGGAACACGCCGAGCCTTCCGTATTCCACGGAATTTATCATGACGGAAGCGCCGGGAAAAAGCGGTCCCTGCTCTGCTGAGAAATTCGCGAAGTGATACGCACACACCGCAAGCGCGGCAAATCCTCTCCAGAAATTCAGGTGTGGAAGATAGATCGGGGTTTTGTCGCTGAGCATGGGCTGAATTATTTTCCTATTCTCCTCAACACATTGCTTTCCAAAACCCCATTTATTTTTTCATCATTCGCAGCAACGATCAATGCCTTCGCCACTCTTCTCGCATGGATCGCTTTGTATTTCGGCGGAGTGATCGGTGAAAATAATGTCATCACGACTTTTCCGAGTAATTCGGTAAAACGGAATTCCTTTCTTTTTCCCAATAACATAGAAGGACGGGCGATCACACATTTCTCAAATCCGAGAACGGAAACGGCTTTCTCCATCTCTCCTTTCACTTTGTAATAGAAATTGGCTGATTCGGCGAATGCTCCGAGTGACGAGACCACGAAGAAATTCTTCACGCCATTCTCTTTCGCACAAACCGCACACCATCGCACAAATTCATAATCCACGCGGCGGAATGCTTCCTGCGAACCTGCTGCGCGGATCGTTGTTCCGAGGCAGACAAAAACTTCGTCCGCTTTTACTTCCTTCCGGTAATGATCGAGCTTGTTGAAATCGATGACCACTTCTTCGATCTTGTGGTGCTTGTTTCCCGTAGGTTTCCGTACGAAGATCTTCACTTCTCCATAACGATCATCATCCAGAAGTTGCTGCAGCAAAAATCCGCCAACGAGGCCGGTTGAACCGAAAATGATGGCGGATTTTTTCATTTATATATATTGTCAGACTGAGTAGCGCTCTTGTCTGCTTCGCCCTTCGACTGTGCTCAGGGTCGCTCGGCATGACAAGAGCGCATACCGAAGGCTGACAAGCATTTCAAAATAGTTTTCCCTGTGGTCCCCCTTTTTTGCCCTTATCTTTTTCTTTGCGCAATTTTTCGGTCGGGCTTTCTCCGTCTTCTTCGGCTTCTATTTCTTCCACCGAAAGTTTCGCGAACGGATCGATCATATCAATATCCTTGATCTTGTTAGGAGAAAGTTTGTTCCCTTTCGCTTTCATATTGCGCACTTCGATGAAAGAATCGGCATCGATCTTTTCCGGTTTCGGTTCTGCGCCTTTTGCTTTGGCGAACGTGACAACGATCTTCTGTGAAGGATGCTGCGAAATATGTTCGATCCTGGAATCGGAGTGATCGGTGATGAATAAAGTTTTTTTGTCCGTGAAATCGAACACGAAACGTTTTACAAAATACGTTTTGCTTTCACCATCGAGATAAATGCAGGTGGTGATTGCCGAAGGATCGTATTTCTCAATGCGGATCGTGTCTTCGTCAAAATGCAGTGACGTTTCAAAACCAGTCATGCGGTAATGCCCGCTCTGCGTGATCGTGAGAATTTTATCTTCCGGCCCGAAATTGCCGATGTATGTTCCGCGCTCTTCGTAATTGAGGCGATGCGTATCATCATCAAACCAGACCTTCTGTTTCTTGATCGCGACCTTTCCTTTTTCCTTCAGCACGATCTTTCGTACCGGGTAACGCGTGAGAATATTTCCCTGTGTATCGCGGCCTTTGATCGCCACTTGAGAAAGGTCCATGTCGAATTCCTGCTTACGTGCACCTGATGTAGGCGTGAGTGAAACGGTGATGATCTCATTCTCACCGTTCGGACTGACGGAAAAATAATGCACTTTGGAATCTTTCGCTCCGCGCGTGAGATTGTATTCTTTGTCGCGTGTCACACCACCGATCGTGAATCGTTTGATCATGGTATTGCCGCGCAGGCCATCACGATAAGCGAGATTGTAAACGGCTTTGTCTTCTCCGCGTTTGAAAATACCAATGTGAATGATGTCTTTCCCAACGTAGGTCTTCTCGGCGATCTTCGTCACCATCATCACACCATCACGGCGGAAGATCACAATTTCATCCAGGTCAGAACAATCGAAGATGAATTCATCTTTCTTCATTCCATAACCGATGAAACCTTCTTCTTTATTCGCGTAGAGCTTCACATTGTTGATCGCCACATGCCGCACTTCGATCTGCTCGAACGTCCGGATGTCTGTTTTACGTTCGCGGCCTTTGCCGTATTTGTTCTTGAGCTCCTTGAAATAATCGATCGCGTAATCCACGAGATGCGCAAGGCTCTTCTTCACGCCTTCGATCTTGTGATCAAGGTCTTTCATGAATTCATCGGCCTTGATGCTGTCAAAACGCGTGATGCGGATCATCGGGATCTGGGTGAGCTTGTTCAGATCTTCGTCGGTGATGGCGCGCAATAATTTTTTCCGGTGCGGTTTGAATTGTTCGTAGAGATAACCGTAGAGTGTTTCCCTGTCCGCATATTTCTTGAAATCGATGTACATCTCTTCCTTGATGAAAATTTTCTCAAGGGAAGAAAAATGCCAGCGTTCCTGCAATTCAGAAAGTTCGATCTCGAGTTCACGCTTGAGCAGATCCATCGTGCGGTGCGCCGAGATCTTCAGCATCTCGTTCACGCCGACGAATCGCGGTTTCTCATTCTCGATGATGCACGCGTTCGGTGAAATGGAAACTTCACAATCGGTGAACGCATAAAGCGCGTCGATCGTTTTATCCGTGGAAGCGCCCGGCTGGAGATGGATCATTACTTCCACATTCTCCGCCGTATTATCCTCGATCTTCCTGATCTTGATCTTTCCTTTTTCATTCGCGGCAATGACGGAATCGATAAGGCTTCCGGTCGTTGTTCCGAATGGAATCTCAGTAACGACAAGCGTCTTGCCGTCCTGCACTTTTATTTTTGCACGCACGCGGATCTTTCCGCCACGCAATCCTTCATTGTAATTGGAACAATCGGCTGAACCTCCTGTTGGGAAATCAGGATAGAGATCGACCTTTCTTCCGCGCAAAGCTGCAATGGAAGCGTCGATCAGTTCGCAGAAATTATGCGGGAGAATTTTGCAAGCCAGTCCAACAGCGATACCTTCTACACCCTGCGCGAGCAACAACGGGAATTTCATCGGAAGCGTTACAGGTTCACGGTTTCTTCCATCGTAACTCGCCTGCCAGATCGTGGTCTTCGGATTGAACACCACATCGAGTGCGAATTTCGAGAGACGTGCTTCGATGTAACGTGAAGCAGCCGCACTGTCGCCGGTGAAAATATTTCCCCAGTTTCCCTGCATGTCGATGAGCAGGTCTTTCTGTCCCACCTGCACGAGCGCATCACCAATGGATGCATCACCATGCGGGTGATATTTCATGGTGTTACCAATGATATTCGCCACTTTATTGTAACGTCCGTCTTCCATTTCCCACATGGAATGCAGGATACGGCGCTGAACAGGTTTCAATCCATCTTCAACATACGGAACAGCACGTTCGAGGATCACATACGAAGCATAATCGAGAAACCAGTTCTCGTACATACCACCGATAGCTTTGATGTCCGAACGTTCCATATGCTGTCCGGCCTGATCGTGCTGTTCACCGGGAGTTTCCTGCCCGTTGAACAATTCGCTGTTGTCTTTATCTTTTTTCTTAGCCATTACTTTTCAAAAACTTTATTTCGCATTCACTACTATTTACCGTGAATGATGTTCAATACTTTGCAATCTGATTTTTGGATTTCTATTTCAACCACACCGCCAAAATAGTCTTTAGGCAGATCTTTGCCGGTGACATACCACACCGTCCCATTTTCAATTAAGTGAGCATTCAACGGAAGTTCAGATTTTATCGTCGATTCACCATAGATCGGAATCAAAATAGACTCGGCAACTTTTACCGCGGTCACGGAATCAGGGACAACTCCAGCGTCAGGCATATATACTATTCCCTTCGCCTGGCTTTTACGGGAAACAAAAATCACCAATAGCGCCGCAGCAAACAGCAACACACTTGATATGATGATTCTTTTTCTCATTCCTAGTTACTTAATTGTAGGTATGCTTTATTCAGTTACAAGAGCCTTCTTGTCGTCTTCTACAATGTCTTTTTCAACACGCAGATTGCCGATGATGAAATCCTGGCGCTCCGGTGTATTCTTTCCCATGTAGTAGGACAACAGTTCCCCGATGTTGGAACCGGATGAAATGAGAACCGGTTCGAGGCGGATATCTTTTCCGATGAAATGTTTGAATTCATCAGGAGAAATTTCACCGAGTCCTTTGAAGCGCGTGATCTCCGGTTTCGTTCCCAGTTTTGCGATCGCCGCTTTGCGTTCATCTTCGGAATAACAATAGATCGTTTCTTTCCTGTTGCGCACACGGAACAATGGCGTCTGGAGAATGTAGAGATGCCCGTTCTTCACGAGGTCTGGAAAGAATTGAAGGAAGAATGTCATGAGTAACAAACGGATGTGCATTCCATCCACATCGGCATCCGT
>DATJEX010000063.1:0-7834 GCA_035496135.1 Bacteroidia bacterium | reverse complement strand
CATCCCAGGAGCCATTGCCGAATCCATTGCTGTAACCACAACCTATAAATCCATGATCACTTAATTCTTCCACGAAGTTGTATTCTTCCCCAAGTGGACCACCAATACTGCTGGTCCATAAAGTATCTCCATTTGCATCTGTTCGGATGAGATAGCAATCAGATTGACCCGCAGTATAATTTGCAGTATGACCGGCAAGTGCGTATCCTCCATCGTACGTCTCCACCATATACCGGGTCCAGTCATATTGCGGCAGTCCTCCATACGATTTTTCAAACATCACCTGTGCATTCGAGATGATCGGAATCAGAAATAAAAAAATCAGTTTGAACTCTTTCATCACGTACTAAATTATCATAATTAATTCCGTGTACATATCATCAGCGGCATTCATTGTATATATGCCTGGCTGATATTGCTTCCCAAATAACCAGGGAAAGTATTGAAAAACAATCGGAGCCACTGATCCCCGGTCCCAAGTCTCCCCTCCCAAGTCCCATTTTATTAGTATTTTCGCTCCCCTATTCTATTAACCAATCGTTCTGAAATGAGCATCGCTAAGATCAAAGAACTTCTTGGAAACCAAGCCGATAGTCTGCTTGGCCACACTTGCAAAACCGTTACCAAAGACCAGATCCATTTGCCCGGCGCAGATTTCGTCGACCGCATTTTCGCTACCAGCAATCGTAAAGTCCAGGTCCTGAAAAATCTCCAGGATATTTACGGAAAAGGACGTTTGGCGAATACCGGTTATGTTTCCATTCTTCCTGTCGACCAGGGAATCGAACATTCAGCTGGTGCTTCATTCGCGCCGAACCCAATTTATTTCGACGGAGAGAATATCGTGAAGCTCGCGATCGAAGGTGGTTGCAACGCTGTGGCGACAACCTACGGCGTTCTCGGATCTGTCGCGAGAAAATATGCGCACAAAATTCCGTTCATCGTAAAAATAAATCACAACGAATTCCTGAGCTATCCGAACAAATTCGATCAGATCATGTTCGGTACGATCGAAAACGCATGGAATCTCGGAGCAGCTGCGGTGGGCGCAACCATTTATTTCGGTTCACCTGAATCGGCACGACAAATTGTTGAAGTGGCGAAAGCATTCGATCGCGCGCATGAGTTGGGAATGGCGACCGTGTTGTGGTGTTATCTACGCAATCCGGGATTCAAAAAAGACGGAGTGGATTATCATGCTGCTGCCGATCTCACCGGACAGGCGAATCATCTTGGTGTGACCATCCAGGCGGATATCATCAAACAAAAACTTCCGACAAATAATGGTGGCTACAACGCAACCGGCCACGGAAAAACAAGCCCGAAAGTTTATTCAGAATTGACCACCGATCACCCGATCGATCTGTGCCGTTACCAGGTGGCGAATTGCTACATGGGAAGAATGGGACTGATCAATTCAGGCGGTGAATCGAAAGGCGCTTCCGATCTTGCAGAAGCAGTTACCACGGCCGTCATCAACAAACGCGCTGGCGGACACGGACTCATCTCCGGCAGAAAAGCATTCCAGAAACCGATGAAAGAGGGAGTACAGTTGCTGAATGCAATTCAGGATGTTTATCTCTCAAAGGAAATTACTATTGCATAACATTTACGATTTACAATTTACGATTTACGATTTTTTCAGGTTTACTAATTAAAATATGAATTGCAAATGGACAAATATGAATTGATCAACCGGACAAAAAAATTCTCCGTACGCGTGTATAAAATTGCGGATAAATTACCGCCGACACCCGGAGCAAAAAACGTGAATTATCAATTGATGAAATCTTCTTCCTCGGTGGCTGCAAATTATCGCGCGGCATGCAGGGCTAAATCAAAAGCGGATTTCATCAATAAACTCAAGATAGTGGAGGAAGAAGCGGATGAAAGTCAATATTGGTTGGAATACATGATCGATGTAGATCTGCTGATTGACATCAATGAGCAAAAAGCACTGATAAAAGAAGCGAGTGAATTGGTGGCAATTTTTACCAGTTCCCTCAGAACCTTGCGAGCTGCATGACCAACACAAATTGTAAATCGTAAATTGTAAATCGTAAATCGTTCGGACAAATGAGTTGGTTTAAAAGAATTAAAGAAGGTATTACAACATCCACCAAGGAGAAAAAAGAAACTCCCGAAGGGCTGTGGCATAAATGTCCTTCGTGCAAAAAAGTTTTTCCTTCGAACGAACATGCGGCGAATCTTTACGTTTGTTCGAATTGCGATCATCATGATCGTATCGGTTCTGCTGAATATTTTTCCATTCTTTTCGACGAGAATCAATTCGAAGAACTGAATCCGAATCTTGTTTCGGGCGATCCACTGGAATTCGAAGACACGAAAAAATATCCTGATCGTCTGGAAGATTCCATACGCAAAACAGGATTGCATGATGCATTGAGAAGCGCATATGGAAAATGTAACGGCAGCGATCTGGTTATCTGCTGTATGGATTTCACGTTCATCGGCGGATCGATGGGATCTGTTGTGGGAGAAAAAATTTCACGCGCGATCGATCATTGCCTCGAGCACAGAAAGCCATTGATGATCATTTCCAAATCGGGTGGAGCGCGTATGATGGAAGCTGCGCATTCACTCATGCAGATGGCCAAAACATCAGCGAAACTTTCGCTTCTCGCCGATGCAAAACTTCCGTTCATTTCTTTGCTCACCGATCCTACGACTGGTGGTGTTACCGCTTCTTACGCTATGCTGGGTGATGTGAATATTGCAGAGCCTGGTGCGCTCATCGGATTCGCAGGTCCACGCGTGGTGAAGGAAACGATCAAGAAAGATCTGCCGAAAGGATTCCAGACTTCGGAATTTGTCCTTGAACACGGATTCCTCGATGCGATCGTGAATCGTAAGGATCTGAAAACCACCGTTTCGCGTTTCATAACAATGATGAAAGCGTAGGTAAATTCTCCCCTTTTTTCCACTATCTTTGCCGTCCCTGTTCATAGAGGGAAAAAGATCAATTATTCACTTAATCCACAAACAGCCGTTATGTACCTGACGTCGGAAATTAAGAAAGACTTCTTCAAGAAGTATGGTAAGAACGAAAAAGACACCGGATCGCCTGAAGGCCAGATCGCTCTTTTCACTCACCGCATCAATCACCTCACCGGCCACCTCAAAACAAAACCGAAAGACAAAAGTTCGGAGCGTTCACTGGTGTTGCTCGTAGGAAAACGTAAAAGCCTGCTCGACTTTTTGAAGAAGAATGACATCGAGCGTTATCGTGCGATCATCAAAAAGCTCGATATCCGTAAGTAAAAATGCAACGATCAAACAATACCGGAAGGCATCCCTCAAAGTCAGCAGGGATGCTTTCTGTTTTATAGTACTCCGCTGACCAGAGAAGCAGATCATGCTGATCGCTTCTCTGTCTTATCAAAAGCAACAGACAAAAAAGAAAAACAAAAAAATGAAACCAATCAACAAAACATTTGACATCGGCGACGGTCGCACTATCACGCTTGAAACCGGGAAACTCGCTAAGCAAGCCGATGGATCGGTAGTATTGAAAATGGGTAACACCATGCTTCTTGCTACTGTAGTATCAAACCCTGAAGCGAAACCGGGTGTAGATTTCATGCCGCTCACCGTGGATTACCGCGAGATGTTTTCCTCCACAGGAAAAATTCCGGGAAGCTTCTTCAAACGTGAAGCGAAACTTTCGGATCTCGAAGTGCTCAACAGCCGTATCGTGGATCGCGCGCTTCGCCCGTTATTCCCCGATGATTATCATGCCGACACACAAGTCCTCATATACCTCATCTCTTCCGACAAAACGATCCTGCCTGATTGTCTCGCAGGCCTTGCTGCATCTGCCGCACTCGCAGTTTCTGATATTCCGTTCAACGGACCGATCTCTGAAGTGCGCGTTGGCCGTGTAGACGGAAAATTCGTTGTGAATCCTACCGTTGAACAGATGGCACTTTCCGATATCGACATGATCGTCGCGGCAAGTGAGAAAGACATCGTGATGGTGGAAGGCGAAATGAAAGAAGTTTCTGAAGCCGATATGCTCGAAGCGATCAAATTCGCGCACGAGAAAATAAAGCTCCAGATCAACGCGATCAAAGAACTCGCTTCGATGGTGGAGAAATCAAAGACCAAACGCGTTTACTGTCACGAAGTGCACAACGAAGATCTGCGCGCGAAAGTGAAAAAGGAATGTTATGATAAAGCACTTGCTGTAGCGAGAAAAGGAAATCCGAATAAACACGAACGTGCTGCTGCTTTCAAAGCGGTGTTCGAAGAGTTCTGGAATTCACTTCCGGAAGAAGAAAAAACGGACGAGAAACTCAATCACGCGAAAATCTATTACCATGATGTGGAAAGAGAAGCGGTGCGTGACATGGTACTCGCCGATAAAAAACGTCTCGACGGACGCAGTACAACTGAGATCCGCCCGATCTGGAGTGAAGTGGATTACCTGCCTATGGCGCACGGTTCCGCGATCTTCACACGTGGTGAAACACAATCACTCACTACTGTTACACTCGGAACGAAAATGGATCAGCAGCTCATCGATACGGCGATCATCGCAGGCGATGTGAATTTCATGCTGCATTACAACTTCCCTCCTTTCTCTACCGGAGAAGCAAAACCGATGAGAGGAACAGGACGTCGTGAAGTGGGTCACGGAAATCTTGCGTTGCGCGCGCTGAAAAACATGCTGCCTGACGGAAATCCGTATACCATCCGTATCGTTTCTGATATTCTCGAATCGAACGGTTCTTCATCCATGGCAACCGTTTGCGCAGGAACACTCGCGCTGCTTGATTGCGGTGTGAAGATCAAGAAACCGGTTTCCGGAATTGCGATGGGACTCATCACCGACAACACCGGGAAATTCGCAGTGCTTTCTGATATCCTTGGCGACGAAGATCACCTCGGCGATATGGATTTCAAAGTGTGCGGAACAAAAGACGGAATCACCGCGGTGCAGATGGACCTTAAAGTGAACGGACTTCCTTACGAAGTAATGGCGCAGGCGATGGACCAGGCGAAAGCGGGCCGCGCGCACATTCTCGGGGAAATGATGAAGACGATGTCGGAGCCGCGTGTTGAATTCAAAGCACACGCACCACGACTTGTTCAGCTTACTATTCCACGCGAATTCATCGGTGCAGTTATCGGGCCTGGTGGAAAGATCATCCAGGAGATGCAGCGTGAAACGAATACCAAGATCATGATCGAAGAGCAGGGCGAATTCGGAATCATCGATATCGCATCTGCGAATAAAGATGACATCGATCGCGCAGTTGCACGCATCAAAGGAATCACCACGATGCCGGAAGTCGGCGAAGTGTATGATGGAAAAGTAAAAAGCATCATGCCGTTCGGCGCTTTCGTTGAATTCCTTCCGGGAAAAGACGGACTGCTTCATATTTCGGAGATCGACTGGAAACGTATCGAAACGATGGACGGTGTGTTCAAGGAAGGCGATGCGGTGAAAGTGAAACTCATTGAAGTGGATGAGAAGACCGGAAAATTCCGTTTGTCGAGAAAAGTGCTGATGCCGAAACCGGAAGGTTATGTTGAGCGTCCGTCACGTCCTCCGGGACCACCACGCAGAGAACATTCTGAGAAAAAATAATTTTCAGATTTTACCAATGAAGATCCCGTTCGAAAGAGCGGGATCTTTTTTGTTTTTACAATTTGATATCCGGAAAGAAACAATCATATCCGTTTAACTCCCGGCTAACCCGATATAAAGGTTGTACAGTTGTAGAAGTATTTCCATTTCCGGTAGAAAGGAATTAAATAACTTAGAAGACAAACCGTTCCCCTTGCGGAACTTAAAACCAAACAGATGAAAAATCTTGTATTGTCTTCTATGTTGTTATTGTTTTCGACGGTATGCATTTCTCAAGCTGATTTGCAAAGGAAATGGGGATTAGCCTTCTCTCTTAATAGTATTCAATCGCAAATCGAAGTCCCTATTGCTGCTACAGGTGGCGCTGGAATGGCAATTGACGCTAATGGCAATTTTACTGACAGTGGTGACAAAACCGACAACTCTCTTTCTTGCAGCATCGTTCCGAAATACTTTTTGAACAATGACGTCTGCCTTCGATTTGAATTCGGGATTACTAACCTCAACATGAAAAACCATTATGATTCTAGGCAAACAAGTAATCCCAGAAATATACATGATGAATCATTTCAGGAAAAAATCTATCGGTACCTGCCGGGAATACAATGGTTCTTTTTTAAAAAGAAAGTGGTGGAGTCTTTTTGCTCTTTAAACCTATGTTATATCAAATACGGATCATCGATCTATAATTCATATAATGAATACCGAGACCAGACAACTGATACCGTACAATATTGGGGAAATAGCAACGAAAAAATGCAGAGTGGCGTTGCGGGAGGCCTATGTGTATCTACTGGCTGTAATTTTTATCTGAAAAAGCACATCTCATTCGGAGTTGAAATTTCTTCTGCAATGCTGTACTACAAAACTGGAGGGCAAATCAATGATGTAAGAAGCGGCCAAGTAATCCCTAATCCGATAATAACAGTTTCAGACACATATACAGATTCATTTAAAGGCCTCAGACTTTCTAAGCTTATGAGTTCTTTCAATGTCTCACTATGGCTTTAATTGAGAACCTAACCTAAACCCAATTATCATGAAAACCAAAACTAAACTACTCTCAGTTATTCTCGGCGTTGCCCTAACAACTTGCCTAAACTCGCAAACTGTAACCGGAAACGGAACCTATCAGTATCTACCGAGGTGGAACTCAAACCCTACTGGAAGCACTGTAACCAATTCAATTATTTTTGACAATGGGACTAATGTGGGTATCAGTACATCTTCTCCATCTTACAAACTTGACGTAAATGGCTCGTTAAATATTCTTAACACGGGAGCCTTTTATCTTGGAGGAACAAAGTTCGCTTCCATAGGAGGAGCTTCAGGATCGACATGCACGTTTCTAGGCTTGAATGCTGGCGCGAATGGAACCGCAAGTTCATCCGGATGCAATACGATGATCGGCTATGAATCAGGGTATTTGAATAACCAAACCACATATTACAAGAACACTTTTGTCGGATACCAATCTGGTTATAATAACGCGGCACCGGAAAATGCCTTCTTTGGGTATTGGTCTGGAACTAATAATACATCTGGAGATGAAAACGTATTTATGGGCTCTTGCTCAGGAAGGGACAACACGGTCGGCGATGACAATACTTTCATTGGGCATTGGGCGTGTTCTTACAATCAAGGAGGAGCCGATAACACCGCTATTGGGGCCTACGCTATGGGTGAACTTGGACATTCTGCAACGTACTATGGAAATTACAATACTGCTTTGGGCTCCTACGCACTTCTTTATAATAATGCTACGGCAGCAGGAAACGGAAGCAATAATACTGTAGTTGGATACAATGCCTTGTACGGCGTAAGCGGCCACAACAACAATGCGAACAACAATTGCGTCTTTGGGTTTGAAGCGTTAAAAATCAATACAACAGCAGGAGATAATGTCGTTATGGGTGCAAATGCGCTTCATTCGCAAACATATGATAACGGAGGTACTGCTTGGAGTAGTTATAATGTGGCTATAGGCGGAAATGCTCTCTATACGAACAATCCAACTTCTACAAGTAATGGCTACAGAAACACAGCTGTGGGATATGCAGCTGGATATGCGAATACAACCGGAAGTCTCAATTGTTTTTTTGGTTTTGATGCAGGTTACGCAACAACCTCCGGTCAAAAAAATAATTTTGAAGGCTATCAGGCAGGATATTCGAACACTACTGGCAACTATAATTCTTACACTGGCTATACTGCAGGTTA
>DATJEX010000062.1:0-17715 GCA_035496135.1 Bacteroidia bacterium | reverse complement strand
AGTACGTAATACGAAAGGGCGATTGGAGACGAATACGAATTCACTCATTGCACCTGCAGCTTTTAGCAATTTCGTACTTCGTATTTCGCCGATTTCGTAATTCGTACAGTAGCGTTTTAAAGCCTCAGTTCGTCCTGAATTTAAACTTATGCGCCTTGAGTTCCTCGTTAGCTTTGAGGATCTTCGATTTGAGATTCTCCTTGAACTTCAAAACTTCTTCCAGCATTTTGTCATCGCCCGAAGCGAGGATCTGCACAGCAAGAATTCCTGCATTTTGTCCGCCGTCCACTCCAACCGTAGCGACCGGAATTCCCGGAGGCATTTGCACGATGGAAAGAAGAGAATCCCATCCGTCGAGTGAGATGGAAGAACGGCAGGGAACGCCGATGACGGGAACAGGTGACAATGCAGCAACAACGCCGGGCAAATGTGCCGCTCCGCCTGCGCCCGCGATGATCACACGTATACCACGTGCGTGCGCGCCTTTCGCGAATTCCATCACCTGTTCAGGAACACGGTGAGCGGATAAAGCGTTGATCTCAAAAGGGATCTGGAACTGGTCGAGGATCTTTGCAGCTTCCTGCATCACGGGCATGTCGGATGTACTACCCATTATTATACTTACCTTCGGTTGCATTTTTGACTGATTTAGGGTGCTAAAATAATTGTTATTCATCTCCCTCACCTGTAACCATGGCAAAAAAGATCGTAAAGAATTCAACAAAAAGTTCAGCGAAGAAATCCCTTCTTCAGAACTCCGCGACTGCTGTGAACAAAAGTGTTTTTGTCTCTGTTATTGACAAGAATTCCGTTTCGCAGAAGCATCTCATCAAAACTCCCGTTTCCCGCCAGGCCATTTTCAAATCATCATTCACAAACAGTTCGGGCAAGAACGGGATTCAATGAAAAAATTCTTCAGCGCACATTCCACCATCCGCAACGTACTCTTCGTAGCGGCGATCATCTACTGCACTACTCCTTATTGTTCTCCACCGATCGCGCTGCTCGTCGGACTCGTGTTCGCGCAATTCATCGGGCATCCGTTCGTTGAACTGAATCACAAGTCGACAAGTTTACTTCTGAAAGTTTCTGTCGTCGGACTTGGCTTCAACATGAACGTTCACCAGGCGATGCAGGCGGGAAAAGATGGAGTCATCATGACGATCGCTTCCATCAGTTGCACGATCATTCTCGGGTTGCTCATCGGACGTGCGTTCAAACTCGCGACGAAAACTTCCATGCTCGTTTCATCCGGAACAGCGATCTGTGGTGGAAGCGCCATTGCCGCGGTCGGACCCGTGATGGGCGCGAGTGACAGAGAAATGTCGGTGGCGCTCGGAACAGTTTTCCTGCTCAACTCCATCGCGCTTGTCATCTTCCCTCCTATCGGGCATTTTTTCCAGCTCACGCAACACCAGTTCGGATTGTGGTCGGCCATTGCAATTCACGATACGAGTTCGGTTGTTGGTGCCGCGAGTACCTACGGCGAAGAAGCGTTGCACGTGGCCACCACGGTGAAACTCGCGCGCGCGTTGTGGATCATTCCCCTCGCTTTCGGAACAGCTTTCTTTTTCAAAGCCGACAAAAGCAAAGTGAAAATTCCGTGGTTCATCGGATTGTTTGTCGTGGCGATGATCCTGAACACTTACGTTCCTTTCATCGGGCAATACAGCAAACAACTTTTTTCCGTTTCCAAGATCGGATTGACCGTGACACTTTTTCTCATCGGCGCGGGACTATCCATGGAAGAAATAAAAGTGGTGGGATGGAAACCACTCGTGCTGGGCGTGATCCTGTGGGCGTTCATTTCGGTGACGAGTTTTTTGGTGATCACCAGGTTGTAGCGAAAGAAATCTTAGCCCACTCTTTAAATTCAAATAATCGACAGCGCCACAGAGAAACTGTAAAACTGATACCTGCCTTGCAGTAAGGGAGTATAACTGAAAGTTGGTGTGATCGCTACTCGTTTGAGATCGATATGATAACCGGTTTGCAATCGCAACGGAAAATTCACAAAGTGGATTCTGTCATTGGCCTCATCCCGGTTAATTTCCGAATAAGAGCCCGGCGGATGTAATTCATCATCATAAGTTCCGCTTACAGATTCCGTTTTTTGCTGATCGATCTTCGTAAAATTCAGCCAACATCCCTCACCCACTGAAAAGAAAAAACATTTGTAAGTGGGCTGAAAATTATACCCAAATGAAATTACGGATTGAGAAAAATGTGACTGAAAAGTATCCATGACAGTTGCCGACCACGACGTCACTGCCGCGTTACCATACTCACTGTAAGTTGCCGAGCCCGAATAATTCCCGGAAAGGCTCAGGTAGGAAAGTTCTATGGTATGGTTCAAATCGAATTTGTGAAATGCTCCTGAATGGAAACCAAACCCAGCCGAAAATACAGGAGCACAGATCGCTTTATCGTAACTGCCAAGCGCATAATTGACATTGTTAACGTTGTACGTTCCTTCAGTACTCGATCCCGGATTAGCTTCATTGGAAGGAACGAATGCACTCTTGAGCAGAAACCTTGAATACTGAACTTCAGAACTTATTCCGATAGAGACAAAGAAAGATTTTACAGACAGGAGAGCATTTGCTCCGGAACTATCCGCGGCATTCTGGGCGTGAAGTGAATCATGAAAAATCATCACACCGAAGGCTGATAAAATCTTTAAGGAAAAACATATTCCGCTTGACTTATTGAATTGATGCTTTTCCTTTTTGCAAAACAAAAAGAATACAGTCTGCCAAGCTCCTTTTGTTCTGGCCTTCATCGTTTGCATTATTGTAAATAAGAAAAGCATTTGACTGAATTACCAATTTAGTCCAAAGAATCGATAAAGCCAAAAGCAATTGGTGAATTCTGACTAATTTTAATCGATAATAACACACTCATGAAAAATTACGACACATTAAGCGAAGCACTGACCGATCTCACCAAACGCGGGTACGATCACGATTTCAATATTGAGAAAGAATTTCTGATCTGTCACAAGAATAACATGCGCCTTGCGAATCACCAGTTTGAAATTGATGAAGTGTATCGTTTCGAAGGAGAGACCGATCCCGGTGATGAAAGTATTGTTTATGCGATTTCATCACCGCATCTTGGTGTAAAAGGAGTGCTCGTGAATGCTTTCGGCAAAGATGCAGATGCAGAATCAGCCGCGCTGGTTGCGAAGCTGAAGAATCATAAAAAATAATCTATCCCGCGTAAAAATCCGAAGTCAGGAATCTCGTCGGATTCACCGAAGCCATGCGGTCGAAAGAAGAAATGGCAATGCCTGCTGATTTATCCATACGATCAAGTGCCGAACGCAATTCATCTCGCAGGTAAGCTTCATCCTTATTTTTCTCCACGACATAAAAATCCGTTCCGAAGAGAATTTTTTCTCCGAGGTTTTTATTCGCCGCGTCATTCACATCTCCATGAATGGTTGAGAAAATGCGCGGATCGTTGAGTGAAAAAGAAACATCGGTGTACACATTATTATCTCCGGCGACCAATTCACGGATCGTCGTGTACCATCTCGCTTTCGGAACGATCTTGTCTTCTCCACCATAATGCGCGAGATTTATTTTCAGTTTGGGAAACATCTTCAGCACATGATGATAATTATCGGGCTCGGTAAAATTCCACTGGTATTTCGCCGGATCTGTTTCCTTCAGGTTGTGAAACTTGCTTGAAAATCTCGGCGGCTGAATTCCGCTGAGCGAACCGCGATAATGAATGACGCCGTCAATGCAATGATAAAGGATCGGCACCTGCGTTTCCTGCGCCCAAGCGTAAAGTTCATCCAGCTTCTCATCGAACGGATAATAACCAAGAGCAGGATACATTTTAATTCCGATGAATCCGTATTTCTCAAAATAAGGTTTCACCCACTCCAACAGAACTTTGCCATTGGTGAATTCGGGCCGGCGCGGATCGACAAACAGGAAGGGTAGAATGATATTAGCATAATTACCTTTCGCACGCAGGCGTATGATCTCGTCCAGTTGTGAATAATAATTACTCGCCGGTTGTCCCGCTCCCATCTGCTCCATGTCCATTGGCAAAATAACAAAACGTACATCACCCCAGCCTTTGTAATAATCATGCAATTGTTCGAAGATCACTTCCTGGCTTTTTCCCAAACCGATCTCGGCGAACTTCGCAACGCGCTCGTAACTCCTGTTCACTCTTCCGAATGTCAGCAGCTTCGCGACCTTCGCCACTTTCTGCGCAACGGGATACTGAGCGAGAAAATTCATGATAGGCAAACCGACCACATTATTCGGAACATACTGAGCGGTGAAAATGTGAGTATGGGCGTTGTAGTATTTCATAAGAGCGGTCCTCTTTTTGATTAAAGTTTTTATTTCAAAGTTCTGTTCCGTTATTCACCGGGTTTAAGGTCGCCAGTCACCGGTCGTTATTTCATTAAATTATTCCTGGTGACCGGTGAACCAAAACCCGGCGACTCATTCCTTCGGTTTGACACTCGTTCTTAAATTCAATAATCGCACGAGCAGATTGAACCAGCTATCCGCTCCATAACCGAGCGCTGCAGTAGTGATCAACCACCCGATTATCATCATGATCGTATCGAGAAAATGCTGAAGAGAAAAGATCAACAGGAATTGTGCTTTTGACCAACCGATCGGAAGATCCAGGAGTCCTGCTTCGCCATAAGCTTTTTTGATCTCGTCAACGGTTTGCTGAACACGATCGGCGCTGGTATCACGTTGCAGGACCAGGTTCATTGAATCCTGGCGCTGTTTGTTCTGCACGTAATTATCCGCATTCAGCACGATCTTGTCGCGGAGATTCTTATCAGCGAACAATTGTTTGGTGATGTGAATGGAATCGATGTTGAAAGAGATCGTGATCACCAGCGAAACGAACATGAGCGTGCGCGTCATGCTCTTCTTGTACCATGTACTCGTTGCGCCCATGTAACTGTCGAACCAGCGCTGCACATTCGCTTTCAACCCCGCGTAATCCGAAGCACCGAAGGCAAACGTGCGCAGCAATTGTTTCAGATCGGATTCATTCAGTTTATTCAATCCGTCGAGATATTGTTTGAAGATCTCCGTATTCCCATCTTCAACCGGCGGAGTGAGATCGGGTTGTTTCACAACAAATTTCTTTTCGGATTTGTCGAAAGAATATTCCGGCAACTGGTGTTCCGAACGGATCGTGTCAATGAGCGCGGTCGAAAAAATATCCGAGCCAATGTAATGCGGATACTTCGTATCACTCTCGCGAAGACGGTCGATGAGCGGATGCGACAACAACTGAAAATTGAAATCGCGGTTCAAACGATCATTGAAAACTTCGTTTAATGACTTGTAAAGAAATTTTCCTCTTTTCTGGGTGAACATCTGCCACAATTCGCAGATGCCGGAAACAATAATGGAAAAGATGAGATAAATGAAGGCAAGAGAGATGATGACTTCGAGCAGGATGGACATGGGTGGTTTGAATTACTATTGGCGCTAATATAAGGAACATGGAGGAAGGAAGATGGAGCAAGGATCAACCTGAGATTTTCACTAAGCGTTCCTTCGGAACGAAGGCTTTGCCGCTCCAGTCTGAAAGATCCTTCCTCCATCTTCCTTGCTCCATTGGGGAAAACGCCCCTTCTCACCATTAATGAACAAGCGTAAATATTTATCCACGAGTCCCAATAGTTCGCTCCAATCTCCCTATTTTTATCTCTCAATGAAAAAAACACTTTTTCTCCTTCTCCTTCTTGCAGGTTCTGTTGCGCACGCATTCGACAATCCGCCATTGGGTCCGCGTTCACTGGCGATGGGCGGTTGCGGTGTTTCACTTAAGAATGACATCTGGTGTACGCAGAACAACCAGGCTGGCCTTGCGTGGGTGAAAGGTTTTCATGTCGGCGCGATGTACGAGAGTCGCTTCCTCGTAAGCGGTCTCGGGATGAAAGCATTCGCAGCTGCGATGCCGACCAAGGCAGGAACGTTTGGGGTAAATGTTTCTTCGCTTGGACTCGGAAATATTTATTCGGAAAATAAAGCGGGCATCTGTTTTGCAAAACCATTCGGTGATAAGATCGCTGCGTCGGTGCAAATGGATCTCATCTATACGCACATTGGCGAAAATTACGGATCTGCTACATCGGCCTGCGGAGAATTCGGCATCATGGCCGAACCGGTGAAAGATCTCATGATCGGTTTTCATATTTTCAATCTTACACGAAGCAAGCTCGGTGGAAATACCGATGAACAGATCCCGATCGTGATGAAATTCGGCGGAACGTATAAATTTTCCGATGCCGTTCTTGTGACGCTTGAAGCGGAAAAAGATGCGGACTATAAAGCAACGATCCGTGCGGGAATGGAATATCGCCCGGTGAATAATTTCTACCTGCGTGCAGGCGCTGCTTCCAATCACGATCTCATTGCCTTCGGATTCGGGCTCGTGATGAAAAATATTTCTCTGGATGTTTCCGCCACATGGCATTCTGTTCTCGGCTACTCACCTGCGCTTGGCCTTGTCTATTGATCCATGAAGCGCACTGCTCTTCTCCTGCTCCTTTTCTTTTCGTTCAGCGCGAAGTATGCACTCGCACAGGTTTCTTCCGACACCGTCGCGACGGATGATCCGTTACAACAGCAGATCGAGAATCTTTCCGAGAATCTGCAGAGTGAGAATGTGGATCTTTCGGCGCTCGAGGAGAATCTGAAATATTACGCCGATCATCCGCTCAATCTCAACACGGCCGATCGTGAAGCGCTCGAGGATCTGATGTTGCTCGATGAAGTGCAGATCGATAATCTTCTCGCGCATCGCCTGAAGTTCGGCGACCTGATGAGCATTTATGAATTGCAGACGATCGATGGTTTCGACCTGCCGACGATCTACAAGATCCTTCCTTATGTGCGCGTGAATGATTACACCGAGACAGCGCATTTCTCTTTTCACGAGATGCTGAAGAACGGAAAGAATGAAATTGCCATTCGTGATCAGCGCATCCTTGAAATGCAGAAAGGTTTCTCGCCTGCGGACAGTGCGACGCTCGCCGCGAATCCGAACGCACGTTACCTGGGCGGGCCCGATCACCTGTACGCGCGCTATCGTTTCACCTATGGAAATTATGTAAGTGTAGGATTTGTAGCGGACAAAGACGCGGGTGAACAATTCTTCAAAGGAGCACAGAAGAACGGATTTGATTTTTACGCGGGACATGTCTGCGTGCGCAATATCGGTTTTGTCAAGACAGCTGTCGTGGGCGATTACCAGTTGAGTTTCGGACAGGGATTGACCGTGTGGAGCGGTTATGCGTTCGGAAAAACTTCATTCGTGATGAATACAAAACGGAATGCGCTTGGTGTCCGTCCTTACACGTCGGTGGATGAGAATAAATTCTTCCGTGGCGCCGCGACAACCGTGAAATTCGGAAAGTTCGAATCGACCGCATTCTTCTCGATGAACAAAAAAGATGCGAATGTTTCCTACAGCGATACGACGGGCGGAAAGAATCTCGACGTGATCGAAGTGAGCAGTTTACAGACGACTGGTTTGCATACGATCCCTTCCGAGATCGCCGATAGAAATGCATTGACAGAAACAGCTTACGGCGGAAATATTTCTTACAAAGGAAAACGCCTTCAATTGGGTTTGACCGGAATTCACACGCAATACGACGCAGACCTGAAAAGAAATCTTTCGCTGTACAATCAGTTTGAATTCTCTTCTTCACACAACACAGTGCTCGGTTTCGATTACGATTACGCGATCAGGAATTTCCATTTCTTCGGCGAAGAAGCGCGTTCGGAGAATGGTGGTATGGCTTTCACCAATGGATTGCTCATCAGTCTCGATCCACGGCTCGTCTTCACGGTACACACGAGATATTTCGAAAGGAATTTTCAGAATCTTTACGCGAATGCTTTTTCAGAGAGCACCGTTATTGCCAATGAAAAAGGTGTTTATTTCGGCGTGCAGGCGAAACCGGTGAATAAGATCACGCTGAGTGCCTATTACGATGAATTCATTTTTCCGTGGATGCATTACCAGGTTGATGCGCCTGCGCACGGAACCGATCTTCTCACGCAGATCAATTTCACCCCCGACAAAAAAACGGACATGTATTTCCGCTATCGTCACCGCGATAAATACATCAACGCCGGCGATGCTTCCGCTCCACTCGATTACATCATCCCGCTCACGCAGGATAACTACCGCTTCAACATTGTTTTTCCATTGGGGAAATCGGTTCGTTTCAATTGCCGCGTGGAATATTCGCAGTATTACAGATCGAATGCGAAGCCTGAAAAAGGTTTTGTCATTTACCAGGACTTCGCGTATCACAAACTCGGAAGTAAAATTTCCTTTTCAGCACGTTACGCTTTATTCCAGACCGACACGTACAATGCGGCGATCTATGTTTACGAGAACGATATGCCTTACACGTATTCCGTTCCTGCGTATTACTACAAAGGTTCACGTGCATATGTGCTGGTGAATTATGATATCACAAAAAAAATGGAATTGTATTTCCGCATCTCCCAAACGTTCTACAACAATCAGAATGTGATCAGCGCAGGATCATTGACGGAAATAGATGGCAACACGAAGACGCAGGCGGAAATTATGTGGAGAATGAAATTCTGAAATCAGCTAATGGCTAATAGTTAATAGTTGCGGGCGGGAGAAAAAGCGTTCAATGCTTTAACTGAAGAGTGTTAACGCTTTTCGTCAGCATTTTTATCAGTACGACAACTTCCTCGATCAAACTATCCGGTTCTGGCTATTCTTCTGACCTCTTGCAGAGTTCAAGCCAATAATGATTCTCATTTGCTTCTTTCAAAGAGATCTTCAGTTTGTGAATGAAGTCCGCCCTGCTTTCTGCGAATTGCGCTTCCCGCACATTGGCTCCAATAGAAGTCCCGCTTTTAAGAAGTTGCTTTGAGATCACATACTTGCGCTGTTCGTCAAGAACATTGGCATACTTGATGGTTTTCAGGGCAAAATCAAAGGACAATTCTTTGATCGTGTTCTTTTGATCGTCTTTCATAAGCTTGCATATAATTAATAAGAAAAAAATAATTCAGGCGGCAAATGTATCAAGAAAACTGAAAAAACAAAATTCGCTCAAAAAAATATTCAACCCAAACAACCTCTACCTTCTACCCTCTATCCATTAACTATTAGCCATTAACTATTAGCTATTAACTATTTTCCTTTTATCACATGAAAAAATCCTCTGATCGGCGCCGGCGTCACGTGCGGACCTGACAGGACATAATAATAAACACCATCCACTACATCCGGTTTCCAGTCGTTGTGATAATCGGTGCTGGTGTAAATCAAATTTCCCCAGCGGTTGTACACATTCAGTACTGAATTCGGATGATCTTCGAGATGAGTGAAGACGAGATAATCATTCACACCATCTGTTCCCGGTGTCACCACATTCGGCGCGATGATATCATAGATCGGTGGCTCGGTCTGCACTAAATACATCTGTGTCATCGTCGCGTCACAATTTCCCACCGTGACGGTGAGCGTGACGGTGTACAAACTATCATGTAAATATTGATGCGTAGGATTCTGCTGCGTGGAAGTATTTCCATCACCGAAATCCCACAACCAACCTGTTGCGCCCGGAGTGAGATCGGTGAACGACACGAACACACTTGCAGGTTGCACCGGTGGCGGGAACATGGAGAAATTTATGGCAGGTGATGCAATGATCTGCACGATGACATTCGCCGTGGTTGTTGCCGGTGGAACTCCGTTATCTGTTCCCGTGATCGTGATCGTGTTGTATCCCGCATTCGCTGCGTTCGCGATCAACTGCGCGCTGATAATAGCAGGATTCCCCGTCACACTCGAAATGATCGACAAGCCGGTGACCGATCCTGTGACACTTGCCGTGGTGTTCTGTCCGCTCTCCGGCGAAAGAAAACTCGCATCGATGTTCAGCGTATCGCCAATACACATCACGATGGTATCGCACACTTGAGCCGAATTGATGATCGGTGGAAGATTATTTCCCGTTGAAGTATTACAGACATCAAAATAAAAGGTCTGGTTGTCGAGCCAGCTCACCTGGTCGGGATTTCCGAATGGGCCGTCGTAATTCGTTCCTGGCTGATCGAATTGACCGATCTGGATATAATCCACACCGTTGCCCTGGTTCACTCCAACAGTCGCGGCTGAACCACCGAAACCATTCACGCCGTTAGAAGCATCACCGGTTGTCCACTGCATGTCGCCATAACAGAAATTCACATTGTTTCCCGAAGGCAGGATCGGATCGGATCCGTTGGTGATGATGAGTTGAAAATCGTTGAACAGCGATTGATGCGAACTCATTGTTGCATCATAATAATCCACATTTTTCCACCGCACGATCATATAGGTGGGCGTGATCTTGTAATACACCAATCCGCTCACTGGGTTCCGCGTATCCACGTCAGCCCAGAAAGGAGCGATCATTATGAAGTTCGGATCGGGAAACGCATTCGCCGTGAATGTTCCGTACGAAGCGCCGAAAGAAACATTGCCATTGTTATTGATGAAGCAACTGTTCACCGGTGTTCCGTAAAAACAAAAACTGAACGGAAGAGGAATGGATGCGGTTGATCCATCATCATTCCGGTAGAATGGACTGGAATAACCAACAAACGGAACAACACTGAATGTTGAATCCACTTCGATCATGCAATTGCAAAGCACACTGGAAGAAGCGGTATTCGCCGAGATCTTCGGCTGCATCTGCATTGCTTTATGATCCGAAATGATGACCGGTCCGCGGAGTTTTCCCTCCTTCTTCATCTGCTCATATTGCGGCGTACCCGGATCAGGGATCGGAACAAGGCCATTCTGCGCTGCGAGAAAAAAAGGAAACATCACCCACAGCACCAACCAATATCCAGCTTTCAAATTCATCCGCATGCTGTTTCTACTATAACGATATGCATTGACAAAAGATACGTTTACCGGATGAGTGTTACGTCGCCGATGAAATGTTGCGGAACAAGATCCGGCCCGACAACATACACACGATAAACATACGTGTCAATCTCACATTTCATGTCATGATAATATCCATCCCATCCTTTCACGGGATCATCCGTTTCAAAAAGAAGATTTCCCCAGCGATCGAAGACCATGAAGTGATACGATTGCACATACGACGGATCGTTGAACACCGGGTGGAAGAAATCATTCCGCGTATCACCATTGGGAGAAAATGCATTCGGTATCCAGATGTACATTTCCGGGGAGATCACCACATCACCGTAAACCGTATCAGGACAGGAACCATTCGGACCGGAAACAACAAGCATCACATGAAAAGTTCCGGTGTCGGGATAAGCATACGCGGGATTCTGCGAAGTGGAAGTCGCACCGGTTCCGAAATCCCAATACCATTCTTGCGGAACAGGTGCAGATTGATCCGTAAAATAGATCAACGGATTGCTGACAGATGCGGGTTGAGGTCCGAATGTAAATGCAGCGGAAGGTCCGGGCACAACGCTAATGTAATTGTGAATGGAATCGGTGTAGGAACAACCATCCGCAGAAGTAACAGTCAGCACAACGCTGTAATTTCCATCGTTGTTGTAACAATGTGTTGGGTTCTGCGTGTTGTCCGTTCCACCATCACCAAAACTCCAGCTCCATGCGGTGATCGTACTTCCCTGCACCGTACTCGCGTCGGTGAGTGTATCACACAACGGAGCGCAACCTGTAGTTGGCGTCGCGGAAAAACTCACTTGCGGTAAATAATAAACCTGCACGTTCACCTGTGCGGTGTCTTTGCATCCCATCGTATCCACAACCGTCAATGTCACCTGGTACACGCCCGGATTATTGTAAACGTATGATGTCGGATTCACATTCGCCGTGTCATTCGTGAGCAGCGGCATTCCGAAATCCCAATGCAGATAATCGATCGGCGCTCCTGCCGGAGTGGAAGTGCTGTTGAACGGAACCGGATTTCCAGGGCAAACATTCGCACTCGTGAACGATGCAGTTGGCGATGCGATGACTTTGATGATCACGTTTCCTGAAGTTGATTCAGCAGGAGAACCATTATCCGTTCCTGTAACCGTGACGGTATTCACACCAACATTCGAAGCCATCCCGACAAATATCGCGGTGAATGCAGCGGGATTTCCCGGGGTGGAATTCGTCACCGTTAAACCTGTTCCGGTAGCGACTGCCGAAGCAGTAGTCACCTGGTTATTTTCCGGCGATAAAAATTGCGCGTCAATGTTCATCGTGTCACCAACGCAGATTGTGAACGTATCACACACTTCCGCAGAGTTCATGATCGGCGGAAGATTTCCTCCGCCACCTGCTGCGCACACATCAAGAAAAAATTGTTTGTTGTCGAGCCAGCTCACTTGCGATGCAGGACCAAAAGGGCCATTGTAAGTATTTCCCGCAGCGTCAAAAGTTCCGAGCTGAATGTAGTTCACTCCGTCTCCCATGTTCGCTCCCACCACCGCAGGATTTCCTGCGAAGCCACCTACTCCACCCGACGCATCACCAGTGGTCCATTGCATGTCACCATAACAGAAACTCACATTCGATCCCGGTGGAAGCAACGGATCAGTTCCATCGGTGATGATGAGTTGCATGTCATTCACTTTATCAACGTGCAGTGAATAATATCCGATCCCTTCCCAACGAACGAGCATCGCGGTCGGCGTTACTTTGTAATACACCAATCCGCTCGCCGGATTTCTTGTATCCGCATCGGCAAAGAACGGAGCGATCGTCGGTACACCTGCACTTGGAAATGCGTTCGTGGTAATGTTGTAGTATGGTGAACCGAATGAAATATTTCCATTGTTGTTGATGTATACCTGCGTTTGATTCACGCCATAAAAACAGAAATTGAACGGGAGATTGATGAGTGGAGAAGCTCCGTCATCATTTCTGTAATCCGGGCCGGAATACGTTGCGAACGGAACAACAGACCAGGTGGCATCAAGTGTCTGAAGACAATTACAATTTGTCGGAACAGTTGCAGGAATAATGGGAGGCTGAATAACCGCATTCAGCGGAACAGCATTCTGCGCACCATCGATCAGGTAAAGCTGGTTATGCGAAAGAGCTCCTGCCGCTTTGAGTGAATCGTAAGCAGCATTGCTGACCGTTTGCGGCACGGATTGCTGCGCCACAAGAAAATGTGAAAGTGTAAGCAGAAAAAATAAGACTGCCTTTTTTTTCATATCGGTCAACGAATACAGAAGCAGAACAAAGAATTTTTCATCGTGTTTGCCCACGTTAAAATCCTGCAAGTCAGCGCATTCCTATAAAAATAGCAATTTTTTACCGGGTGGCATTTTTGAAAGGCTAATTACTGAATTAACGATTTGTTTATCAAGTATTTACGATTCGAACGTTGTGCGTTGAATTTTATTTTTCCCTTACAACCTCCGCTTATCTTTGGCGGCTCTTCTATGAAAACCCCCGGCTGGAAATTTCATTTGATTCAAACTGTTCTGCTCGCTTTGCCCGTTTGCCTGAGCAACGTTGGAAATATTACAGTCGATCTTGCGGATAATTTTTTCATCGGATTATTGCCCGAGCGGACAACCGGACAAGCCGCGGTGATGCTCGCGAGCGCGCTGTACATTTTCATTCTCGTTTTCCTCATCGGCATTTCGTACGGACTCACACCGATCGTTGCTGAAGCAGACGCGCAGAAAAACAAAGAGAAGATCATCACGCATGTCCGTCATTCGTTCGTGCTGAATTTTTCGATCTCCATTTTACTTTTCATCGTACTTTATTTGGCAGCGCCGTTGCTGAAGTATTCCGGAAAATCTCCCGAAGTGATCGCACTCGCGATAAAATATCTCAACGTGAGTATGCTGTCGATGATCCCGCTGAGTTTCTTTTTCACGTGCAAACAATTCGCCGAAGGAATGTCGGATACCAAAACTGCGATGGTCATTTCGATTATCGCCAACCTGATGAATATTTTTCTGAACTGGTTGCTCGTCTTCGGACTCTGGGGATTACCGCGCATGGGTGTGATGGGTGCATGCTGGGCGACATTCTTCTCGAGATGTTTCATGGCAGTCGCGATGGTTTGCTACATCTACTTCAGCAAAACATACACGCCGTTCAACGCAGCGTTCAACTTCCGGAAATTAATTCCTCAACCCGTGAAAGAACAGTTACGGATCGGAATTCCATCCGCACTCATGTTCTCGCTCGAAGTTGCTGCGTTTGCTGTGCCAACACTTTTCATTCCCGGAATTCCGCAACTCGCGGCACATCGCGTTTCACTTTCACTCGCATCCATGACATACATGATCTCTTCCGGATTGGGAGCAGCAGCAACCGTACGTGTCGGACACTACGTGGGATACAAAGACCGGATCGGAATACGCAGGGCGGGATTCAGCGCGGTCATTCTCTCGGTGAGTTTCATGTGCATCGCCGCTATCTGTTTCATTCTCGGAAGAAATTTTCTTCCTTCCTTATTCAACAAGGATCCGGAAGTTTTGCATTATGCGACAACACTGATGCTGATCGCTGCGGCATTTCAATTGTTCGATGGAACTCAAGTGACGACACAAGGTGCTTTGCGCGGATTGAAAGACACGGTCTTCCCGGGATTCATCGCACTCTTCGCTTACTGGATGTGCGCGCTGCCGATGAGTTATTATCTCTGCATCAGATCGGGGCTCGGTGCACCGGGCGTGTGGTACGGATTCATTGTGGGATTAGGAATTGCGTGTATCGGATTCCTCTCGAGATTCCACTGGATGACGAAGAAGGGAAGAGAATTTTAAAGTACGTCCGCCAAATACCGCTCCTTCAACACTGCTTCATGATGAATGTGATGTCCGGCGATAATGTAAAGTAATGCTCGCGGTGTAACAGGATTATTACTCGCGATTCCTTTTTTATCAAGATCCTCGTCAGAAAATGTTTTGAAGAGTGCGATGGTCGCTTCACGCACTACTCCGAATTCATGAGCGATCTCCATCAGTGAACGGCTATTGAAATTTGCTTTCACGGTGTAATCATCCTCATCAAAGCCGGGTAATGGCTGCTTTTCTCCCCTTGCAAAACACAATGCACGATAAGCCATGATGCGCTCCGTGTCGATAATGTGGCCGACGACTTCCTTCACGGTCCATTTTCCAACGGCATAAGCGAACTCTTCTTTCTCTTCCGGAATTTCAGAAAGCAATGCTTTGAAATCAAGGATCTGTGATTCGAGCAACCGGATGGGATCACCTTTTACGAGATCGATGTAACGCAGGTAATACGGAGCGAAGGTTCCTGCAGTTGGCGGAGTGATCGTTTTTTTAGTTGGCATAACAGAATTTTTTAATTTTTCTCGCTGATTACGCAGATCGCGCAGATTATTCAAAATACGATGGAGATTATTTTACTCCTGCCCGAGTGCTTTTAATTCGCCGCGGACAAATTCCACGAGCTGGTGAACATATTCTTTTGAGAAATCGAATTTGATCCCTGCTGCTTCATAAATTTCTCCAATGGGACGTGTGTAACCGAGTTTCAACGCCGCTTCATAACCATTGAGCGCTTTCTCCGGATCCGTTTTATAATTTCTCCACATCGCGATCGCGCCGAGCTGCGCCATTCCGTATTCAATGTAATAGAAAGGCACTTCAAAAATGTGCAATTGTTTCAACCAGGAATTTTCTTTTATCTCTTCGAGTCCGCTCCAGTCGATGACCGGAGAATCAAACCGTTCTTTAATTTTTTTCCATTCCACATTCCGTTCTTCATCCGAATGTCCGTTATGCAGATAGATCCAGTGCTGAAACGCATCAACAGCAGCAACCCACGGCAATGTTTCCATGATCGTTTGCAATTGTTCCTGCTTCGCACGTTTCAATTCATCTTTATCGGAATAAAAAACATCCCAGTGTTCCATCGAGATGAGTTCCATGCTCATGCTCGCGAGTTCGCACACTTCCGATGGCGGATTCTTCAGGTCGTTCACCGGGAGCGGATTCTCGAGGAAAGAATGGATCGCGTGTCCGCCTTCGTGTACCATCGTCACGAGATCGCGATGTGAACTTGCCGCATTCATGAAAATGAACGGAACGCCGGTTTCGGCTAATGAATAATTATAACCGCCCGGCGCTTTTCCTTTTCGTGAATCGAGATCGAAATGTTTCAATTGACGCATGATGGAAATGAAATCGGCGTACTGCGGACGGATCTTTTTGAAACACTGTATCGTTTTTTCCACGAGCTCATCGCCGTTCACGAATGGTTTCAATCCCGGTTTGCCCGATGTATCGACACTCGTGTCCCACGGACGCAGCACATCGAGTTTCAGTTTTGCTTTTCTGTCCGTTTCGAGTTCGGCGATGAACGGAACAACTTCTTTCTCTACTGCTTCATGAAATTTGTAACAATCCTGCGGCGTGTAATCGAATCTTCCCATCTCGGCGAAACTGTAATCGCGGAAATTCTCAAACCCGGTATTCAGTGCTGTTTTATGACGGAGTGCGCACAATTCATTGAACAGCTCGTTCAATTCTTTCTTCGCTTTCAATCGTTCGCTCCACACTTTGCGAAAAGCTTCTTCACGTAATGTACGGTCATTACTCTTGAAATAATTCGCCGCCTGCTGTAACGTGAGTTCCTTTCCTTCCATCTCCACCATCATGTCGCCGGTGATCCTTCCGTACTTCTGCGACAACTGATCGATCTGCGTAAAGAGCGGAATATTCTCTTCACGGAACAAAGAGATCTCGTTGCGGATCGTGCGGAGGTAAACGGAAAATATTTTCTTGTCGAGTGAATCGCGGAACGGGCTGCTGTCTAATTTCTTGTTCAGCACATTCACCCATGGCGCGGAATTCGGTTCGATCACCGCGACAAAATGATCGTATGCTTTTTCAAGCGCTTCATTCGTCGTGTCGCAGGTGGAACGGATATACCGCCACGCATGTTCTTCATCGAGCGCTACATCGAGTTCGTTCCAGTCGAGTATCCACTGGTAGAATTCAGAAGGAGATTTTATTTCCCGCTCAGCGAGCTCTTTGAAATATTTTTCGAGTCCGCTCCATTCATCCATGGAAATTCCATCGGGAAGGAATTTCCGTAACAGTTTTGTCTGGGCTATCGGTTGAACCACATCCATTGTAAGATCAATGGGGATGTTGCGGTTAAGATTAGGCTGTACCGGTCTTGCGGACACCGGCAGCTTTTACTTTCGGTGCATTCGATTTCAGATTCTGCTTCACATTGACGTCTTTCTTGATCAATGGTTTGTTCGAATCCTTCTCTGTTCCGAGGTGGAGATCACCGTCTTCTTTCGGCTCTTCCGCTGTAAGCAATCCGGAATCGTGAAGAAGATTGTACCAGGTGAGCAATTTCTTGAGATCGGAAGTATGCACACGTTCCTTGTCGTATTCCGGAAGAACACTCTCCACGTACGCACGCAGTCCTTTATCATCAAGTGCTTTTGCGTCCGGGCATTTCGCGCCGCTTTCTTTATCGAAGATCTTCTGAAGCACTTCCTTCAATGGCTTGTCTTCGCCACTCGTATAAATACTGATATCGTCGAGCGTACTGATCTTGCTGCTGCCGAAAGCAGGGAATCGTTTTTTATCGATCAATGATTCAACAATGACTCCGCCTTTCGATTGCGCGATCACTTTGAATAAACCGGGCATGCCGGAGATTGAGATGACTTTACTGATGTCCATGAGCTGATTATTTATTGGA
>DATJEX010000061.1:0-8565 GCA_035496135.1 Bacteroidia bacterium | reverse complement strand
ACCATGGTGGACACGTGGGCCACCGTGGGCTCGTGCGCGCAGATCGGAAAAGATGTACATCTGAGCGGAGGAGTTGGAATCGGCGGAGTGCTCGAACCTGTCCAGGCGGCTCCGGTGATCATTGAGGATGGAAGTTTTATTGGCTCGCGCTGTATTGTTGTGGAAGGAGTTCACGTCGGAAAGGAAGCAGTGCTCGGTGCGAACGTGTTATTGACAGGATCAACGAAGATCATTGATGTGACGGGCGAAAAACCGGTCGAGTACAAAGGACATGTTCCGGCAAGATCTGTTGTCATTCCGGGAAGTTATCAGAAAAAATTTGCAGCCGGCGAATTCAATGTTCCCTGCGCGCTCATCATCGGCAAAAGAAAAGAGAGTACCGATCTCAAAACTTCACTCAACAACGCTTTGCGTGATTATGATGTGGCGGTGTAAAACAATATTTTTCATTTTGTTTTTTTATTGTTCCGTTTACACGAGAGCACAACAAGCTGATTCATCTTTCTTCGTTAAAAACGCTTCATATATCTCCGACATCATTCCCGGTGCTTACGTCGGAATTTTTAAAACACTTTCTGATTCTTTTGTGCAGAACATTCCTGTTTCATCAAAGGATTTTCATCAATGCGCCGCGTATTACCAGTCTGTGGAGCCGGGGAAAAACAGCACAGATACTTTTTGCCGGCGTGTGCAGATGAAGTGGGACAAGCAACAACGATTGGTAGAATTGAAAAATGATCATTGCGGTTCCGATATCGGCATTCACTACAAAGCATTTTATTTCACAGGACTCAAACCGCTGTATTTCATTCTTGCGTCAACAGATAAGCCGGTGGGAATTGACACGCTGAAATTCAATTACGGGAAGAACGGAATGATCACATCGGTCGATCACATCCATTCGGAAAATGGGAAAGACAGTTTGTACGTCGAAGACCGTTTGTATGACTCCGGAAATAAACTCATCGTGGATGAGAATGCGATGTACGGGAATATCCGCGGAACATTCACCTTCGAATACAACGCGAACGGAAATGTGGTGAGCAGAAGATTCATGCTGCAATCGGGGGGAGCGATCCTCGCGACGGACACACTCATCTATTCTGTTGAAGACAGCTCGAATAACATCACAGCAGTAACACACAAACTCAAAGTCGGTAATGGAGACTGGATGCTGATGGATCAACTCATGTCGAGAGGAAGTGATGGAAAACCTGTTTTTTATTCCCTGTATTTTTCCGGGGCAGGAAAGTCACGCTTCCAGGTCGACAAGGACATGAGCTGGCAGATCGTTTATGATCCGGTCACAGGAAAACGTTCGCGGGAATCCAGGTGGAATTTCAATTCAGGCGCTACGCAGGATGTGATCTACTATTACGGAACAGGTGTAGATTCTATTTGCTATGAATCATATGACCGCAATTCAAATAAAGAGGTCGCGCATCGACTCGATAAAGTGGAAGTGAGAAAATATATTGATGGAACCGATCTGCTCGATACAAAAACGATCACGACCTATTCCAGTTATTTCCGGAAGAAAAAATACACGTATAAAGTGGAGCGGGTGGAAACGATCAAATACAAGTGGAGCAATTGAAGAAGATTCTCCTTATACAAACTGCGTTCACCGGCGATGTCGTTCTCGCAACACCGGTCGCGGAGAAACTGCATAAATTCTTTCCCGATGCGCAGATCGATTTCCTCGTTCGGAAAGGAAATGAAAGTTTATTGGCCGGACATCCGTTCATCAGGAATGTATTCGTCTTCGATAAGAAGAAGAGGAAACTGAAAAATATTTTTGCGTTGCTGAGAAAAGTGCGGAAAGAAAAGTATGATGTCGTTGTGAATATGCACCGCTTCGCTTCATCGGGGATCATCGCCGGATTCTCCAAAGCAAAAGAACGGATCGGTTTCGACAAGAATCCATTCTCGTTCCGTTACACGAAAAAGATCACACACGAGATCGGGAACGGAAAGCATGAAGTGAGAAGGAATCTCGATCTCATCGCGCATCTCACCGATGATAAAACAGAACGCCCGAAATTATATCCGGCAGATGCCGACCGGAAAATCATTTCGTTTCATCTCAATTCAGGTCCGTTCGTGTGCATGGCGCCGACCTCCGTTTGGTTCACGAAGCAATGGGCAAAAGAAAAATGGATCGAGTTGATACGGATGATCCCGTCGGCTTATCGCATTTACCTGTTGGGTGGCCCCGGCGATAAAAAATTGTGTGACGAAATTCTGAAAACGGCCGGAAGGGAAAATGTGGCGAACCTTGCCGGACAACTTTCGTTTCTGCAATCAGCTGCATTGATGGAAAAAGCAAAAATGAACTACGTGAACGATTCAGCCCCGATGCATTTCTGTTCGGCAATGAATGCGCCTGTCAAGGCAATTTATTGTTCAACCATTCCTGCTTTTGGTTTCGGCCCATTGAGTGATGATTCCAGGATCATCGAGACGGAAGAAAAACTCACTTGTCGCCCGTGCGGATTGCATGGACATGAAGAATGTCCCGAAGTTCATTTCAAATGTGCGTTGACGATAGATGTGAAGAAGGTGATGGGGGAGTTGTAGCCCTTATTTTTTGGCTAATCATTTTGAGTCAAGAAAAATATTTCTACCCTTATCAGTAGAAGCAATTGCTAATCCTGAAACGATTAATTCGGCAGCTTCAATAGGATTATCAGTAAATCCTGTCAAATGATGCCACGGTTTATCTTGTGCTACAGTTATCTTATAAAACTGTTTTCGATCTACTTCGGTTAGGGTAATTAAAACCTGCCATGTCTTATAATCATCTTTATTAGTTAGCAATAACTGAAAGAGAGAAGTAAAGGCCCAAACAGGTTCGTGATCGATCGACTCTAAGGATGTGATCAAATCGCACATCATTTTCGCTGAATTAGAAGGCCAGCCTTTTGACTTGTAAAATTCATACAAGGTTATCTTTTGCTGTCCTGAGATTCGCTTTAGTTCCATTTTGAACGCATTTCTGGAAAATTACAAAAAGCCACCCAACGAGCAAGTATACTTGCGCATCACTCCTGACAGATCCCTCTTCCTCCTTGTTCTATGTTCCATCCTCCTTGTTCCTTCCTTATATTTATACCCGATTGAAAAACCACCTCACACATCCCGTTTTCAAGATCATTTCCGAAGAAGCTTCGCGGATGAACATTGACGCGTATGTCATAGGCGGATACGTGCGTGATTCCATTCTCGGCCGTCCCTGCAAAGACATCGACATTGTCGCGATCGGAAAAGGAGAAGGAAATAAAACCGTCGGAATTTCTCTTGCTGAAGCCGTGGCGAAAAGAGAAAATGTGAATGTGAATGTCTTCCGGAATTTTGGAACGGCACAGATCGTTCTTGGTGAGTGGGACGTGGAGTTTGTCGGCGCGAGAAAAGAATCGTACGATCGCCAGTCGAGAAAACCGGTGGTGGAAGACGGAACGCTGGAAGATGATCAGAATCGCCGCGATTTTTCCATCAACGCACTCGCGATCGGTTTGAGTGAGAAAAACTTCGGGCAACTGCTTGATCCATTCAATGGACAGGAAGATATGCAGCGGAAGATCATCCGCACTCCGCTCGATCCGGATATTACTTTTTCTGACGATCCGTTGCGCATGATGCGTGCGGTGCGTTTCGCTTCGCAACTCGGTTACACGATCGAGGACAGGACCTTTGCTTCGATTAAGAAGAACGCAGATCGCATTTCCATTGTTTCGAAGGAGCGTGTCATTGAAGAATTGAATAAAATAATTCTCACCAAAGTTCCGTCGCACGGATTCAAAATGCTTTTTGATACGGGCGTTCTGAAACTCATCTTCCCTGAACTCGTCGCGCTGCATGGTGTGGAATATGTCGGTGGAAAAGGGCACAAGGATAATTTTTATCACACGCTGCAGGTGCTGGACAATCTCTGTGAAAAAACAGAAGATCTCTGGTTACGATGGGCAGCGATATTGCATGACATCGCCAAACCTGTCACCAAGAAATTCGAACCGGGCCACGGCTGGACGTTTCACGGACATGAAGATCGTGGTGCGCGCATGGTCCCGAAAATTTTCGCCCGGATGAAATTGCCACTGAACGAGCATATGAAATATGTGCAGAAGCTGGTGCAGCTACATTTACGCCCGATCGTTCTTTCTAAAGAAGAAGTCACCGATTCGGCTGTGCGCAGACTATTGTTCGATGCAGGCGATGATGTGGACGACCTGATGAAATTGTGCGAGAGCGATATCACGTCGAAGCAGGAAGATAAAGTGAAACGTTACCTGAAGAATTTTGAATTGGTGCGCGTGAAGCTGAAAGAAGTGGAAGAAAAAGATAAAGTCCGCAACTGGCAACCTCCGGTTACAGGTGAAGACATCATTGCGGCGTTCAACATTCAGCCGAGTCTTGCCGTCGGTAACCTGAAAAATGCGATACGTGAAGCGATCCTCGACGGAAAAATTCCGAACGAACGTAAAGCGGCGTGGCAATTCATGCTCGATGAAGGCATAAAAACGGGGTTGAGCGTGGCGAAAGGTTTCGAAACTCCTAATCCGTTGGAACTTCCTCCAAAGAAAGCAACTGAATAATTTCTCTCCGTAAATCCGTCTTCATCCGTAATCTGTATTTTCCGTAAAAATCTGTAATCCTTCCCGCCTTGCGTATTGCCTCCAATAAAATATCAGACATCGCTTCTTTTTTCAGAGAGGAACTTTCCGCTTTGTACGAACGGGAAGAGATCGATCGTTTTGCTGAATTCTGTTTCGGGGATTTTTCCGCGATCACAAAAGTTGACCTGTTGCTCGAACCCGGAAGGACAGTGAGTGAATCGGAATTGCTGAAATACAATTTCGCGGTGAAAGACCTGAAGAAGGGAAGGCCTATCCAGTACATTCTCGGCAACGCACATTTTCTCGGGATGAAATTCAAAGTGAATGAAGATGTGTTGATCCCACGGCCGGAAACAGAAGAACTCGTGATGATGGTCGTGGAAAAGTGTAAGAATTTTCCCGGAACCATTTCTCTCATCGACATCGGAACTGGAAGCGGATGTATCGCCGTGTCTTTGAAAAAAAAATTAGAGCATTGTCATGTTTACGCGATCGATGTTTCACCAGCGGCGCTCGAAGTAGCAAAAGAAAATGCCGAAATGCTCGATGCGGAAATTCATTTCAGCCAGGTGAATATTCTGGATGAACCGTCGCGCGATAAACTTCCGCCGGTCTCCGTCATTGTCAGCAATCCACCATACGTCAAATATTCGGAGAAGGAAAAGATGGAGCGGAATGTGACCGAATATGAACCGCACCAGGCGCTGTTCGTGAACGATGAGGATGCGCTCGTTTTCTATCGCGCGATCGCGGAATTCGGAAAGAAGAAACTGAAACCGAATGGAAAGATCTTTGTCGAGATCAACGAAAATCTTGGAATTGAAACGGCTTTGCTTTTTCAGAGGTCCGGGTACGCGCACGTCGAGCTGAAAAAAGATCTGCAGGGAAAGGAACGATTCATCATCGCCAGTCTTGATTGAAGCAATTGCTTTTCCGAATCCCTATATTCGTACATCCGTAATCCATATTTCTGTACAATCCGTAATTCATCCCCGAAATACAATTAGTCAGTGAAAATCACCATCATCACAGCTTGTTTCAATAATGCAGATACGATCCGCGACACGATCAATTCGGTTCTGTCGCAATCGTATCCGGATATTGAATACGTCATTGTTGATGGAAATTCTACCGACAGAACACTGCAGGTGGTGAAAGAATTTGGAGGACGTATTTCAAGGATCATTTCGGAAAAAGACGATGGAATTTATTTTGCGCTGAACAAAGGATTGAAAGCAGCAACCGGTGAAGTGATCGCCTTCCTGCACGCGGATGACCTGTTCGCGAATGAGCACGTCATCAGCAAAGTGATGAAAGCATTGGAAGACGAACAAGCGGACAGCGTTTATGGTGATCTCGTTTATGTCGACAGGAACGATCCGGGCAAAGTGACAAGAACATGGATATCCGGAAATTATTCACGGGATCTTTTTCTGAAAGGATGGATGCCACCACATCCTGCGTTCTTCCTGAGAAAAAAATATTACGACCAGTTCGGGGGATTCAACACATCCTTCACGTCAGCTGCCGATTATGAATTAATGCTTCGGATGCTCTACAAACACAAACTCAGTGCGGTTTACATCCCCGAAGTGCTGACGAAGATGAGAGTGGGAGGCAAGAGCAATGTTTCCATCGGCAACCGTATTCATGCGAATAAAGAAGATCGCCGTGCATGGAAAGTGAATGGATTGAAGCCCGGAATGTTCACGCTCACGAGGAAACCGCTTTCGAAAGTATTCCAGTTTCTTAAGAAGGGATAGACTGAACTGAAAAATTTCAAAACAAAAAAGCCATCCCGGATTGCGGAGATGGCTTTTTGATTTTTTTGATCTTCAGTTTACCAGTGGTAGCGGTGCTTGCGGATGAGCAACGCGTGTGGATGATGTGAAGGTCCTGTGTATTTGGAAGGATGTCTCTGTGTATTATAGATCCAGTCTCCACCACGAATTAAACTACTGTGCCCACGGATCACATAACTCATATCTACGGTAGAAGTGAGGTAGGAATCCTTGTGTGTTGGATCTCCGCGTTTGTTGCCCGGTGTGAAGTTCTCTGCGAATGCTGTTGGAAGGTTCAATTCATCCGAACGATTCGCGAGTTCAGCAGCGAGTGGTGAAGATAATTTCGAAGGATCGGCATACACGGTGCTCACATCATCGAGATAATCGGAGAAGGTCGTTCTCCAGTTCATGGTGTAACCGATGCGGTAGTGTTTGTTGAGCGTAAAGTAGAATCCGGCAGAAGCGGGGATAACACCTGTCACTTTGGTGTAATGCACGCCTTCTGTTTCCAGCGGACGCAACGCGACATAATCACCGTTATAATAAGCTTTGGGTGAGTGATAAGCTGCTCCGATTCCCAATCCGACGAATGCGCGGAAACTGTTGCGGTAGCGGTACGTGTGTCCGAGATCGTAAACAGTGAAGAAATTGAATTGGCCCTGTACAGTCAATTCGGCAATATCATTTCTGAAATTGAGATTCCGTCCGTTCCTTCCGGGGTTGGAAGAAAGTTTATCATCTCCGGCTATGCGAACCCAGTTCAGATCGGCGATACCGGAAAAATTGCGGTTGATCTTGTAACGGGCAAATCCGCCGGCAGACATTTTGGTTTCCGCCATTTTCATATCAGCCACAAAGTCGCGTCGGGTCAATTCATTTCCGCCCATATCACCGAGGTAATTGGACGCACCGATATGCACACCGGCATCCCAAAGATATTGCGCTTTGGAACTGCTGGAAAACATAAACAGGAAACCGGATGCTAAAACAACTTTGGAGAGGAGTGTAGGTTTTTTCATGATAGCCGGATTAAGGATTCTTCTATTTTACGTTTCCCGGTGAAAAAAGTTCAGTTTTGCACCGGTGATAATCGCACTTTTTCATTGGCAGTTATCAACAAAAAAGCCATCCGTATGAACAAGATGGCTTTTAAATGAGGAGCATTCAGATCAAAACTTCGCCCTGACCTTACGATGCTTGTATTTTTTACCCTTGAACATCGAACTGTAATGTGAACGATAGAGGGAAGATTTTCCACGGAAAACATAACTGTATTCCACTGTAGTGGTCATGTAAGAATCGTTATGTGTTGGGTCGCCGCGCTTGTTGAAATGGATATTGCCATCCGTATCGGTATAAGTTCCGTAACCGAAGTTGTTTCCGAAACCAGGACTGTTGTTGTTCGCACCCCATGTGTTTGCTGCAACGTGATCTGTCCTGTCGGCAAATGGAAGCGCTGCCGGCTGAAGTGTTGATGGATCGGCGTAAATGGTGCTCACATCGTCGAGATAATCGGTGAAAGTCGTTCTCCAGCAGAATTCCCAACCAATGCGCTGATGTTTATTGATCGTGAAATAGAATCCGGCAGAAGCAGGGATCACGAAAGTAACTTTCGAATACTTATGATTTTCCGTCATCAACGGGCGCAGCTTCGTCCATGGTTGTCCGGGCCCGATACTCAATTGCGCTTTAGGATTGTGTAACGCACCACCAAGGCCAAGGCCGACATATGCGCGGAAGTTGTCTTTGTAGCGATACGTGTGACCAAGGTCGTTCACTTCGTAAAAGAACCACTGGCACTGTGCGTTCACTTCCCAGATATTATTTGAAAAACTAAGGTTGCGATAATGGCGCGGCGGATTTGTGGTCAATGAATCATATCCGCGTATGTTGGAATAAACCAATGATCCTTTGAGGGAGAACATCTGCGAGAGTTTGTATCGTGCAAACGCAGAAGCCGTGAGCCTGGTTTCCTGCAGTTTCATATCCGGCACGAAGTCACGACGTGTGAGTTCTTTACCACCAATGTCGCCGAGATAGTTGGCAGCTCCAATGCCTCCACCGTAATCCCAGTAGTACTGGGCATTCACCATCACCGGAGCAGCTATCAATAACGCGAAGAGAAGAAGTTTTCTCATATGCAGTTCTTTACAGGTTAAACCTTG
>DATJEX010000060.1:0-13232 GCA_035496135.1 Bacteroidia bacterium | reverse complement strand
GGAAAAACAGAAACATCAACACTTTTAATGACTTGCTGTTCTTCTGATAACGGACACACATACGAGGAAATACAGCCGCCGAATGTATAGGATGATGGTGTCAGTTCAAAACCTCCGGGATAACTGATCATCGGAAGATTTATTTCCACCGGAGAAGGAAGATCATAAAGAACATAACCCGGATCAATGATATCGTTACAACCAGAATAACCCGCAGAATCGGTTTTGAGAAGAAAAAGATCCCCGCTTCCCGAACCGAAACTGAGTGTGTTCCCTGTAATGACAAATCCGTTGTCATCGGTTCTGTTCATGGCCATTCCATTTTCAATACTTGACCCACCATACGCTCTTGTCCAGATCGTGTCCCCTGTGCTGTCCAATAGTAAAAGTGTAACATCCATATAGGTTGAAAAACGATCAACATTTCCTGTGACTGCATATCGATCATGGCCTGCTTGTTTAAGATCAAAAAAAGATTCGTCCCCTCCCGGTTCTCCGTAAACTTTTTCCCAAAGCAAATGTCCGGCAGAATCTGTTTTCATAGCATAACATTCCCAGGTCTGTCCCGCTGCATCATAGCATTGACCCACTGCTACAAGGTCACCATCATCATCCTGCATCACCCGGTACAACACACCTTCACCAGCGCCGGGATGATCATATTTTCTTGCCCAAAGAATATTTCCCGCACTATCAATTTCCATCAGCATCGGATCATCGCCCCCGGTACTTGAAGCCCAGTTGTAACCCGCCACAATGAAATTTCCGTTAGCGAGCGATTGAATATCCTGTGCATAGGATGTCGTAATTCCCTCGTTGTAGTGCTTTGACCAAACTGTGTCACCGGCCGCATCAGTACGCACGATAAATGTTACCACCGTATTTTCAGACGGAAAACTCCTGGAAGTGCCCGAGATGATAAAACCTCCGTCATTCGTTTCGGCCATCGCGTACGGCTTATCCTCATCATTTCCTCCGTATAACCGGCTCCATAAAATAGTTCCTGCAGAATCTGTTCTCACTAAATAATAATCATAATTATTAGTCGAGAACCAGGCTTCTCCGCAGATCGCGTATCCACCATCATCCGTCGCGATCAGATCTCTTCCTTCATCTATCCACGTGCTTCCATAACATTTTGCCCACATCACCGTTCCAATACTATCGGTCTTTACCAGGTAAAGGTCATTATTCCCCGCACCGTAGCTATGCGTATAACCCGCCGCAGCATACCCTCCATCGGCAGTTTGTACAACACCGTATCCCCAGTCAAAACTTGTTCCTCCGAAAGTTTTGAAGAAAGAAGGCTGAGCCGCGACTCTTAGCATCAGCATAAAAGCAATTCCAAAAGCAACTGGGCGTGGAAGCGGCATTCTTTAAATTTAAGACAAAACAAGTTAATGTTTACGAATGAGCTTCGAACGAAACATCTTATTCGGATATTCTGAACGACGCGGCGGAGATCACGGATAATAGGGCGAAGCATTTCTAGTCGTTGTACGAACGGCGAAAGTTTACGAAACCCTGCCTACCGCAGGCAGGTACGAACCACGAAAAACCTCTTCAGAAATGGAGAGGCCTTTTTGTTTTTAATCCAATGTTAAATCGTATCAGAAGAAATTATAGAGAAACATCGAATAAATCTCCATTGGGCTTTCCTAGTGATTTACAATGTTCCCTAACCTGAACAACCCCCTTGTCGACTTTAAAAAACTTTGCTCTATCAGTTAGTTTAATGAATGTCAGATTCAATTTTATTCTACATTCTGTGGTTGTATGCATGATAACAGATGAATTATCTTCGATTCTACCATTACGTTTTACATTATGAAATTCTTTTGTGACCACTTGATGTGGCCGTTCATAACGTTTTGAATTTTTATTCAATTCTTCAAGTGCTTCCTTTGTCATTTTATGATTAAAGAACACCGTTTGGTTGCAATTAAGCATTTGCAATAAGTTTAATTGATTTATATCCTTAATGTCGCTGGTTTGCACAACCGCCTTTTTTTGACTTCCAACCTTATAACTCCATGGATCAAATACAATTATCATTTTTTCTGGACAAATTGGAAGAAACATTTGAAGGCCTAAACTCGCAAAACCTGTTGAACCTCTTGGGTATTGGTTCATCTCCATAAACTGATTGTATTTCACTAAAGGATTATCTGATGTTATAAAAGGAACTGAAGTCTTATTAACGATAAGCTTGTAACTCAAATCACCACAAAATTCCAAGCCTTTTTTAAGCATAGAAATTGATATTCCTATAGCATTTTTGATGAAAAAAGTTGACTCTTTGAGCACTTCCTTAAACTCATTTGATTTTCCGTAAATCTCCTTAACTAAACTATCGAATGACTCATTAGTCCTTTGGGATGCTTTAGGGTTTCGCAATTGAAGTAACAAAATGAATGACATCAGTTCAACATGTTCCTTTGATAACCTAGTTGGGATAAAATTGTCGCCAATCATTCTTCTAAGTAAAGTAGCTTCATGGCCTTCTATGCCTGCTAATATATTTTCCAACACTCCATCCTCACCATAGAAATATGGATTATAGGCTTGAGTCTTTAATTTAGAATTAGGAAAGTAAAACGACTTCTCAAGATTAAAAATTCCTATTTGTCTTAGGTTGTTTTCAAACGAAAAATGTCTCAGATAGAATTTCGGAACATAATGTTGTTTCTCTTTATCAGTTTTCATTACAATATGCGGACACTTTAAGATTTAAACCAAAGAGGTTCGGAGACCTATATTAATGCAAAAAAATACTCAGTTAGCTTATTCTCCACTTATCCCTAATTCACTAGCAATATCCTCTCACCTCAATACCAACAACCGCTGCGAATCCAGTTTCACAAAAATGAAAAGTAAAATGGTGAAACTGATGAGCGAACTTCCTCCATACGAAAAGAACGGAAGCGGAATTCCGATCACGGGGATCAGTCCGATCGTCATGCCCACATTCACGACGAGGTGAATGAAAAAAACCGCGGCGACACCGTAACCATAAATTCTTGTGAAGTCCGATCGCTGTCGTTCGGCCATGCGCAGCAATCGTGAAATGAGAATGAGATACAGCACGACAACTCCTGTCGTTCCAACCCAGCCCCACTCCTCTCCTACTGTACAGAAAATAAAATCTGTTTCCTGTTCCGGAACGAAACGGTACTTCGTGAGTGTTCCCTGCAGATATCCTTTTCCCCACATTCCTCCCGAACCGATCGCGATCATCGCCTGCTCGGTGTTGTATGCGTACTTGTCGTGCATCTCGCGCGACACAGGAAGACCCAGCCAGCATTTGATCCTCCCGTTCATGTGATTCGGCATTTTTTCGAGAACGATGGGCGCGGCGAGATACGTTCCGGTGAATATCACAACGAGCATTGCAGTAAGCGTTATCTGCAGGATCGTTCTGCGGATGAAAAGCAAACGGCCCACACCAATTGCGGCGAGACATCCGACAAGAATGATGATCGCCTTTGGAATTACAGTGAAATGAAATTTCAAGGTCGACGCATCCTGCACATATCTTGCTCCGGGATATTTTATTCCGATGATGAACATCGCGGCGAAAGTTAGCCCGAAGAGAATGAGATATCCCGGGATCAATCCTTCACGATACATCACGAGAATGAATCCGGCGAACACAAGCGCGCATCCTGTTTCATTCTGCAGTCCGACCATGATGGCGACCGGTGCGAGGATGATGCACATCGGGTAGAGAAATCTCACTTTCCAGTCGCCACCGCTCACACCACTCATGTATTTCGCCAGCGCGAGCATCGTCGCCCATTTCGCGAATTCGGCAGGCTGCAAACTCAGTCCGCCGAATTTGAACCAGGAATGTGATCCGTGAATATCACTTCCGAGAAAACGTACAATGATGTTCAGGAATAATATTCCGCCGTAAAGAATAAATGCTGTTGCCGTGAAAAAACTCGCATCGATGATAAGGATGGAGAACGCGAGTCCGATCGAAATAATACCGAAGATGAGCTGCTTCGATTCTTCGTGACTGAGGTCGAAAATATTGCTCTTCCCTTCGACGTAGACGGCTGAATAAACATTCATGTAACCGAACGTGACGAGGATAAGAAAGATCAGGACAATGATCCAGTCGATGTTGTAAAAGACATTGTCACTCTTCTCACGCATATTAGTCGGTCTTGTGCTGCACTACAGCTTTCGGTTTTCCTGTGGTATGAATGAGATCTTCCTGCAGCATTTTCGTTTCGATCGGGATCCTGCCCGCCGAAATTTTTCCGGTGAGATATTTCTCCACGATGAGAGAAGCGATCGGTGCGGCCCATTGCGCGCCCCATCCTGCATTCTCCACAAGAATAGCTACCGCGATCTTCGGATGATCGCGCGGTGCGAAACAAACAAAGACGGAGTGATCGTCACCGTGCGGATTCTGCGCTGTTCCTGTTTTTCCGCACATTTCAATTCCGGGAATGGCCGATGCACGCGCTGTTCCTGCTTTCACCACTTCCGCCATGCCGTTGATCACCACATTGTAGTAACTCGTGTCGGTCACCATCGTGTAATTCTTGATCGTCCATTGCGGAAGAATTTTTTTGTTCGCTCCTTCTCCGATGTATTTGATGATGTGTGGCGTGTAATAATATCCGCGGTTCGCGATACTGCAGATGATGTTGCACATCTGCAAGGGTGTGATCAATAATTCTCCCTGCCCGATCCCGAGCCCGACGCCGGTGACCGTACTTGCATTCCATCCGCCTTTGCCGAAAACTTTGTCATAATCCTTCGCGGTCGGAACATTTCCTTTCTGGTCAAACGGAAGATCGGTTCCCATCTTTTTCCCGACACCGAAACTCAACACATAATTCCGCCACGCTTCGAATCCGTCGCGATCGGTCTTGTATTTTGGATTCGCGACGATGGAATGAAACACATAGGAGAAATAGGAATTGCAGGAATGCTGGATGGCGCCGGTGAGATCGAGCGGTGAAGCATGGATCTCGCATTTCGGATGTCCGCCCAACGGAGGATAACCGCCGTGACAGGGATATGTAGTTGCAGCAGTAAGCACGCCTTCCTGTTGCGCGATGAGTGAGTTCATGAGTTTGAATGTGGAACCCGGAGGATACATCGCCTGCAGCGCGCGGTTGAACAGAGGTTTTCCGATCGTATCGTTCGAGAGAATTCTGTAATTGATGCTGAGATCTCTTCCCACGAGCAGATTCGGATCATACGTCGGACTCGTGACGAGCGCGAGAATTTCTCCATCGGTCGGATCGATCGCGGCGATCCCGCCGATCTTGTTCACCATCAATTGTTCGGCATACAACTGCAGGTTCGCGTCGAGTGTGGAAGTGAGACTCAGTCCCGGAACAGCGGCGGTGTCATATTTTCCATCGGCAAAACTTCCTTTGAGATTGTTGTGCACATCACGCATTTTGATCTGCACACCTTTTGTTCCGCGGAGATATTCCTCATAACTTTTTTCAATTCCGCTCGCTCCCACATAATCGCCCGATTTGTAATAACCGGTTGTGTCCTTCTTGAGAAAATTATCGCTCACTTCACTCACGTAACCGAGCAAATGCGCGGCGATGGGCATGGAATAAATTCTCACCGTTCTTGACTGCACATAAAATCCATTGAACTTGTACAAGCGTTCCTGCAAACGTGCGTTCAGTTCGGGCAACATCTGGCTTTCGAAAATATAACTGCGGTAATCGCGCGCCGCTTCTTTCAGGCTTCCGCTGAATTTGATGAGCCGTTTGTCGAATTCATCTTTCGTGATGTTGAGGATCTGGCAAAGTCCGGCCGTATCGCAATCCTTCATGTTGCGGGGAACGACCATCAGATCATACGCGACCTGGTTGAACACGAGCAATTTTCCGTTACGATCATAGATCGCACCGCGCGGAGGATAATCCGTCACATAGAGGAACGACTGGTTACTCGCGTCAAGTTTGTATTGGTCGTCCACGATCTGCACATAGAACAGGCGCACGATGTAAAGGATGAGCGCGATGGCCGCGAAGCCGACGAATACATATCTCCTGTTTGCCGGATTCATGTTGATTCTTTTGTGCGATACATGAGAAATTGTGTGACGATCACAAGCAGCAATGTCGCGATGGATGAAACGATCACGCGGAGAAAGGTCGCGAAGAATCCGTGCAGGCTGAACACCTCGAGATAAAAAATAATGAAGTGATGAATGACAATGATGATCGTGGCGTACGTGATGAACCATGCACGGCCCATATCCTGCATCGTGGGCTGACTTCCGAATTCATATCCTTCACGCGGAGCCATGAAGCGCAGGATGTTCGGGCGCAGCCACGCGATGAAGGTGCACGCCGCCATGTGTACGCCGGCTGAAGAATAAAAAACGTCAATGCAGATGCCGGTGAAGAAAGCGATGAGCATCACCATCCATGGCGGTGTTTCGAACGGAAGCTGCAGGATGAAAAGAATGTAGAGGAATGGATTGATGAGAAATCCCGGCTCCACATTTTTCAGAATGAGTCCCTGTCCCAGTACCAGGAGGAGAAATCGGATGATCTGTCTTACTACGTCGTTCACCATCTCACTTCACCATTTTTAACTTGAGTGAATCCAACTCGTCACGCATCAGGTTTTCTACGACAAAAACATGGCGAAGTTTTCTGAAATCGGTAGAAAGTTCAACATCCACCGTATATGTTTTGTCGCCCGCCTTTTTTTCAAAATGCTTCACCGTTCCCACCACGATACCTTCCGGGAAAGCGTCTCCCAATCCACTTGTAATGAGCGTGTCACCAAGTGCGATCTTCGAGTGCGTCGGAAGATCGGTCAGTGTGGCCACGCGGTAATTCAGCCCATCCCACGAAAGTTGCCCGAACGTTCCGTCCTTCTTCACACTTGCGCTGATGTGGGAATCCTTGTGAAGGACCGACATCACCATGCAGTAATTGTCGGAAACCTCGCGAACGATTCCGACAATTCCACTCGCGCAAACAACTCCCATATCCGGTTTCACGCCCTGCAATCGGCCGCGATCGAGAATGATGTAATTGTTCCGTTCCGTAACGGTGTTGTCGATGACCAGCGCGTAGAGATACTCGAATCGCTGGCGGTACATCGTGTCATTCACCGGCGTGGTGCGCGAGGTGTACATGAGCCACGAGGTACTGTCGTGATCGAACGTAAGCGCGAGTTTCTCGGCGAGGATCTTATTCTGTTCTTTCAGGTCGAGGTATTCGAGCAGATCGGTCTTCACTTTGAAGAGTGAGCCGGTGAGACGATTGGCAGCGGAAACAGCGGTGGCGTGCTGGAAAAAATTCTTCTGCACGAGAAAATAAAGCGAAATGGATTCCAGGAAAAGAAAAAGCAGAAAGAAGTAACGTTTGACAAGAAAAACCAGGAGGTTTCGCATTTCTCTTCTGAATTACAAGCTCCAAATAACTTGCATCGTTGCCTGGTTGCTTGTGTTTGTTGGTTTCTTGTGTTGCTTGGTTTGTAGGTTGCCGCGTTTCTTATGTTTGTTGATTCTTAAGTAAAAAAGAAACATAAGCAACAAAGGAACTATGCAACCAGTTACATCCCTCTACTTGATGAGGAAAGGAAACTTGTCGATATTCTTGAGCGCAATGCCGGTACCGCGGGCCACGGCACGTAACGGATCCTCGGCCACGTGCACCGGTAATTTTGTTTTGAGCGAAATACGTTTGTCGAGTCCGCGCAGCAGTGATCCGCCACCTGCGAGATAAATTCCCGTGCGGTAGATATCCGCCGACAATTCCGGTGGAGTCATCTCGAGCGCGTTCAGGATCGCTTCCTCAATTTTTGAAATGGATTTGTCGAGTGCATGAGCGATCTCCACATAGGAAACATAAATTTCTTTCGGGATACCAGTCATAAGATCGCGTCCGTGAACAGGATAATCCGGCGGAGGATTCTCGATCTCGGCGAGCGCTGCACCCACTTCAATTTTGATCTTCTCTGCTGTACGTTCACCAATGAGAATGTTGTGCTGGCGACGCATGTATTCTTCAATACTCGCTGTGAATTCGTCACCGGCAATACGGATGGATTTGTCGCAGACGATACCGCCGAGTGCGATGACCGCGATCTCGGAAGTTCCACCGCCGATATCGATGATCATGTTTCCCATTGGCTCTTCGACGTCGATGCCGATACCGATCGCGGCGGCCATTGGCTCGTGAATGAGATAACATTCTTTCGCGCCCGCATGTTCCGCGCTGTCACGCACCGCGCGCTTCTCCACCTCAGTGATGCCCGATGGAATGCAGATGACCATTCGGAGCGAAGGCTGGAATAATTTTCTTCCGGGATTGATCATCTTGATCATTCCGCGGATCATATGTTCGGCTGCGTGGAAGTCGGCGATCACACCGTCTTTGAGCGGGCGGATCGTTTTGATGTTCTCGTGCGTTTTACCATGCATCTGCATCGCCTGTTTTCCGACGGCGATGACTTTTCCGGTTGCACGGTCTATCGCAACGATACTCGGTTCGTCCACCACCACTTTATCATTATGAATGATGATCGTGTTCGCGGTTCCAAGGTCAATTGCAATTTCCTGCGTGAAAAGATCGAAGATGCCCATATGCTATTTACAATTTTTGATTTACGATTTACGATTTTGAAATGTGCGGAGGTCCTGCGCCAGATTGTACATCGTAAATTGTAAATCGTACATTTTTCTAATGTTTGAAATGTCTTGTTCCGGTGAATACCATCGCCATTCCGTTCTTGTCACAGAACTCGATGGAATCTTTATCCTTGATGGATCCGCCTGGCTGGATCACTGCTTTTATTCCGACCCCGTTCGCGATCTCCACGCAATCCGCAAAAGGGAAGAAGGCGTCAGATGCCATCACTGCTCCGTCGAGTTCGAAACCGAATTGCTGCGTCTTCGCGATCGCCTGCTTGAGCGCATCCACACGCGAGGTTTGTCCCGTTCCGCTCGCAAGCAGTTGACCGTTCTTCGCAAGGACGATCGTGTTCGACTTGGTGTGCTTCACTAATTTATTCGCGAAAACCAGGTCATCGTACTCCATTGCTGTCGGAATTTTTTTGGTGACCGGTTTCATGTCGTCAATAGATTCCGAACGCAGGTCTTTATCCTGGGTGATCACACCATTCAGCAAAGAGCGGAATTGTGTTGGAGGAAGTCCCACTGTTTTTTGTACGAGAATGATCCTGTTTTGTTTCTGCTTGAGAATTTCGAGTGCAGCCGGCTCATAGGATGGAGCGATGATCACTTCGAAGAAGATCTTTGTTATCTCGGCAGCGGCTTTTGCGTCGATCGGTTCATTGCAGATGAGAATTCCCCCGAATGCAGAAACCGGATCACCGGCAAGAGCAGCGTTCCATGCTTCAAGCACTGTTTTACGCGAAGCACATCCGCAGGCATTGTTGTGTTTGAGAATGGCAAAAGTTGTCGTTTTGAAATCGGCGATGAGATTCACCGCGGCATCAATGTCGAGCAGATTGTTGTAGGATAATTCTTTTCCTGCGATCTGGTCGAACATCTGAGCGAGATCTCCGAAGAATTTCGCCTGCTGGTGCGGATTCTCTCCATAACGTAACGATCGTCCTCCATTCTCCGTGTGACGGAACGCAGGAACACTTCCATCGGCGTTGAACCAATTGAAGATGGCGCTGTCGTATTCGGATGAAATAGCAAAAGCTTTCGTGGCGAATTTCCGGCGGTCGGTCAATTCAGAATTTCCATTGCCGCTATTGAGCAGTGAAAGCAATTCTCCGTATTGATCGCGCGACGCGACGATGATCACGTCAGCGAAATTCTTGGCAGCAGCACGAATGAGTGAAATTCCCCCGATGTCAATTTTCTCGATGATCTCCTGCTCTTTCGCTCCCGATGCTACGGTTTGCGAGAATGGATACAGGTCAACGATCACCAGGTCGATCTCGGGAATGGCGTATTCTTCCAGTTGAGCAATATCGGAATCGAGTTCGCGGCGGCCGAGAATTCCTCCGAAGATCTTCGGGTGAAGTGTTTTCACTCTTCCGCCGAGAATGGACGGATAGGAAGTGAGTTGTTCAACCGGCGTGACCGCCACACCAAGTTGTTCGATGAATGTCTGTGTGCCTCCTGTGCTGTAAATTCCTACGCCGAGTTCGTTCAGTTTGCGAACGATCGGCTCAAGTTGATCCTTGAAAAAAACAGAAATGAGTGCGTTTTTGATCTTCTTGGTACTGCTCATAAAATAACCCGGAAAAAGTGCTTCGAAGGTAGCTGATTTATAAGCGGAATCTACAGGGAAAAACACGTTTTTGATTTTTGTTGAAAAGATTCGGATTCTGTTGAAAAGCCCGATCGGTTTATGTCGCTCAGGCGGGATCAAAAATCAGATTCCGTTCTCTCATCTCATTAGGGAAAAGGATAAGTGTCAGGATTTATTTACCACTGGACATGTTCAACCGGCAACGATCCTTGTTTGCGGATTCAGAAACGATGAACTATCTTTCATTGCATAACGAACCCCATCATGAAAAAACTCCTGATCCTGATCCCGGCGCTGATATTCTGTATCACCGCGTCGTCACAAACCCAATTCATCAAAGGCTGGACGCTCTGGTGCGAATACCAGCAGAACAACATGCAGCAGACTTCCGACAACGGATACATCATGTGTACTGATGCCGTGCCTGAGATGGATTCCGTCAATCAACTTGCGTGGTGTTATCTCATCAAGCTTGATGTGAACGGAAACATGCAATGGATGAAAAAATTTGCCAAATCATCCTATTTCATGAAAGCGAACGACGGAAATGCGGTGGTGCAGACCAGTGATGGTGGATATGCGATCGGCACAGTGATGTACACTTCCAATCCCACTACGTTCAACAGTCATACCGCTATCTATGTGGTGAAGGTGGATGGAAACGGAAACCTGCTTTGGTCGGCGACCTATCCCGGTATCGGCAACAGCTCGGCCTATTGTATCCAGGAAACATCAGATCTTGGTTTGATCATCAGCGGAAATACGGTCGATACGAACACAACGGTGTCCTATTTCTATCTGCTCCGGTTGGACAATCTCGGAAATTTCGTCTGGGGCAAAACATACGATTACCAGGGAACGGGCGCAAGTTTGTTTTCTGTTTCTCAAACACAGGACGGAGGATACATCACAAGCGGAAGTGATGGTTCCTTTGGCGTGGTCGCTAAAATGGATCAACTCGGAAATGTGACCTGGTCACAGCGATTTTCCAACAGCACTACTTCATCCGAGAACGATATCATCGAACTTTCCAATGGAAATGGTTACGTGAGTTGTGGCTCGCACTATAACGAGCCGGGAGTCGCAACGCTTACCAGATTCAATCTCGCAGGAACACCGCAATGGTCACACAACTATCTTCCACCTTCATCGGTCAGCACATCGGGTTATGACGAATCCTATTCTGTAGTGGAATCGACAGATGGTTTCACGCTGAGCGAAGCGGAGATGAGTGGACCCGGCAAAGCAAAGCTGTTGCATGTCGACACGACCGGTGCGCCTTTGTGGACGCGGGATTATGAGTACACTTCCTATTTCCTGCCGATCGATCTGGAGTATTGCAACGATGGCGGTTACGCATTCTGCAGTGGTTATTATGATGCCTGGGGAAATTGGGACGTTTCGATGACGAAGACGAACAGTACAGGAATAACAACCTGCCATGATTCGCTGCTCCTCGATTCGGCGGGAATCGCTACCATGCCTGTCGCGGTCACACTCAATTCGGCAAGTGCGGGACAACGATTGCCGATCACCACAACGATCCTGAATGAGAATTCTCCCTCGAAGGATTACTGCAGCCTGAATTACGAAGGAATAACGGAGTTGCCGATCAAGAATGAACTTTCGCTCTATCCCGATCCGGCGGATCATGAATTATACCTTCAACTTCCCGATGATCGATCACAAACTATGAATTGTGTTGTCGTAAATTCATTGGGACAGGAAGTATGGAAAGGAAAATTCATGTCGTGCGGCAGGAATTGTCCGCTAACCATTCCGCTTGATGCTTTGCCCAATGGTGTGTACTTGGTCCGGATCGAATCGGATGCCAATTCCCGGTATGCAGGCAGATTCATTGTCGCGCATTGAATGATTCATCACCTTTTTGACTTATTTCCTTTTCGGGCGGAGGAAAGCATCTAACTTTGTTCCGTGTTATTTCTCACCTTACTAAGAGAAAGTCTTTCATTTGCCATTCACGCGCTCCGTGTGAATCGCCTGCGTACGTTGCTCTCTTTACTCGGGATCACCATTGGAATTTTCGCGATCATCGCTGTTTTTACTGCGGTGGATTCAATGGCGAATAAGATCCGATCGAGTGTGCAGTCACTTGGTGATAATGTCGTTTTTGTTCAGCGATTTCCCTGGGTTCCTTCCGGTGAATGGAAATGGTGGGAATATTTCAATCGCCCGATCTTCAAAGTGCAGGACCAGGAAGATCTGCAGCGCCGCCTCACGATGGCTAAAGCAGTGGTGTATACCGTGAACACAACGACAACTGTCCGTTATGAAACTTCGTACGTGGAAAACACGTCCGTGGTCGCCGCGACTTACCAATACGACAAGGTGAAGAGTTTCGATCTGAGCGAAGGACGTTACTTCACCGAACATGAAGCAGAAAACGGAAACGCGCTCGTGATCATCGGCAGCAATGTCGCCGATGGACTTTTCCCCAATGAAGATCCGATCGGCAAAGAAGTGAAATTGTTCGGAAGAAAAGTGACGGTGCTCGGCGTTTTCAAAGCGGAAGGTGAAAGCATGATGGGCAACAGCAGCGATAACCAGGTGCTCATCCCGCTGGAATTTGCGCGCAACGTGATGAATGTGGAAGATGCGGACCTGGAACCGTTCCTGATGATCGCGCCGAAAGATGGTGTGAGCACGGAAACACTGAAAGGAGAGCTCGAGGGTGTGATGAGAAGTCTTCGCAGGATCGAACCGCTGGCGGAAGATGATTTTGCATTGAACGAAGTGAGTGTGCTTGCCGAACCTTTGAACCAGATGTTCGGTGTGGTGGGAACAGCAGGCTGGATCATCGGTGCTTTCTCCATTCTTGTTGGTGGATTCGGCATCGCGAACATCATGTTCGTTTCGGTACGTGAACGAACCTCGCAGATCGGAATTCAGAAATCGCTCGGTGCGAAAAGCTGGTTCATCCTGATGCAGTTTCTTGCGGAATCGGTGATCCTCTGTTTTCTCGGCGGCATGATC
>DATJEX010000059.1:0-3631 GCA_035496135.1 Bacteroidia bacterium | reverse complement strand
CGTTTCCGGTGAAACGTCTCATCCGTTCCGGTTTTTTCAGCACGAGAGCCGATTGGATCTGCATGTAAGCATTGGAAGCTTTGTCTTCGATCAGCTGAATAGAAAAATCCTGATCATAGTTCATCACCTTCCGCAAACGATCGATGGCTGGTCCATTTTTCCTGTACCGTTTATCCTGGTTCTGGTAATCGGTGCTTTGCGTGATCTCGGACAACACCCAATCGTAATCACCGAGCGTGGTGATGGTGCCGCAACTTTTACATTTGCTCACTTCACCGAGTCCGGAAGAAAGTTCATCTCCGCATGACGGGCAATTATTGGTGAAGTACAGATCTTTTTCTTTTATGCCTGTTTTGCGGATGAAGGTCCAGTATTCCAGGTTCTCGAGTGGCCCGGCCTGGTCGAACTGCGGGAATTTTCCATTGATAAAATCATCTTCCATGGTAAAGTGAACACCCACATCAATGATCTCATAATTCCCATCCTGCTGAATGGAGTTGATGAATTTCTTCCTGATCTCGATGTTCGACATGTCGTTCGTCTGCTTCAACTCATTCATCATGGCGAATTGCGTATTGAATCGCTGCCAGATTCCATCCGATATCCATCGCCTGACCTCACTCATATCTTTATTCATCCACGCGTTCTGAATCCGCATGAACGCCAGGTCGGCTTTTTCCAAAAATGTTTCTGCATCAAATCCGGGATTCCGCTCCAGAAAATCATCCGGAACTGAATTGCCCCTGTCTTTGATAGAATTGAAGGAAGGTAGTTTGTTGACAGGAGAAGTTGCCCGAACCTGATTCCTCGTTAGCATAGATATTCCAATAATTGCGGCCAGTACAATAAGATTGAGTGGAAATGGCAAACCTCCTCCGTGGCCACCTCCGCCAAAACCTCCACCTCCAAATCCACCGCCACCACCACCACCACCACCACCGCCGCCTGCGCTCGCAACAGCTGCAATGGCTATCAAAATAAAAATAACCGTAAATGAACCGGCGATGAGACGTTGCTGTCCAGGAGATCTATTTGAACCGGAGAATTTCATTGGTGAGTCGTAAGGGTATTGGGGTATTAAGGTAATAAGATGCAAGAACAATTATAACTGATTCTGGTTTTTAAATTCGCACTTTAATAATTCAAAATGCAAAACTCCTGAAAACCCTGCTACTCCGGCACGACCACCTCACTCCCTGAAAAAAGAAAATACAAACGCAGCGACCAGGCACAATCCTGCCACGACCACTCCGGACAATCGCAAACCGAGATCATGTCCCGGATCTTTCCCGAACAACGTCAACATAGCGAAGACAGCGATACCGAGTGTTTGTCCGAGTTTGACAACGAAGAATTTCACGGCGAAAAATATTCCCTCCCGATTTTCTCCGGTGCGTTGCGCGTCTTCCACCGCGATGTCGCCGAGAATGGCAGGCGGAAGGATTCCCAATGCTGCGAGCGGAAAAGAAGCGATACAAACAAAAATGAAAAGTTGCGCCTCTGTATTGATGGGAAATTTCCCGATCCAGAAAACGCAGGCGCTAACGGCGGCCAGGACGATGAAAGCAATGATGACAATTTTTTTCTTGCCGAATCTCTTCGTCATGACATTCATGAGCGGATAAAAAATCAGCGATGCCGCCACCATTGTTCCCATCAGTTTCACGCCAAGCGATTCATCGAGTCCGCCAAGAACTTTTACGTAGTAAAGCAATCCACTCGTGATGATATACAACGCCATGTACCAGGAAAAATCGGCGCTGGCATAGAGAAGGAATTTCCGGATGCGCAATGTCGCGCGAATTGATTTCAGCAGCGGCAGATGAGCCGAATGCCCCGAAGTGTATTTTCTCTCATCGATCAGGAACACGGGAAGCGCCATGAAAATTCCGGCGATGATACACAAAGCAGAAATGGAATATTGAACAGCAGTGAGCTGATCGGGCAGATGAAACCACATCCGCATTCCATTCGCGAGATTGTTGGTGGAAGCGGCGATCACAATGCCGACCACAAAGCCGATCTGCTGCAGCGTAGCCAGTTTCACACGGTCTTCTGCGCTGTGAGATAATTCGGGAAGCAAGGCATTGCACGGAATGATATACGTTGTCGCAGCGACGAAAAAAAGTGAGAGCGTCGCAACGAGCCACCACGCGTTGTTTTCCGAAACCATTTTCGTTGGTGGCATGAAGACGAGTGCACATAGAATGATCGCCGGGATGAACGCATATTTCATGAAAGGGATCCGTCGCCCTTTCGGATGCCTGCTCCGGTCGCTCATTTGCCCGATGAACGGATCGTAAAAAGCATCGGTAAGTCTGCCCGCTGTTGTGATGATCGCGAGCAGATTGATCACGCCCCAGATCGCGAATTGAGAAATGAGCGATTTCCATTGCGCATCATCAGGCGGCAGATAAAAATACGGCAGCATCACCCCGATGATATTCACGAGGATACTCCAGCCGGCCATACCGGAAGCGTAAGAGAGTTTTACTTTAAGTGGAAGGTTCAACTATTGTACGAACTACGAAATGGACGAATTACGAAATACGAAAGCGCAAACACACGCAAAGTACGAAGCTACGAATACGAATTGATACGTAAGATCGAAGTCGGATTCACCTGCTTTGAATAAAAAAGCCGCCTTTGGAAAAGCGGCTTTCCATTTCTTGAAAATTTTCTACTCGACAATCAATCGCTTCGTGAACGAACTTGTTCCTGCGGAAACATTCACGAGATAAACCCCGGAAGAAAGATTGCCGCGTGAAATTTCTGTTTGTGCGCTGTTCACTTTTTCATCCCGAACGAGATTTCCGTTCAGATCATAAATGCGCAATGAAATTTCCTTCTGCAGATCCAGAACAGACTGATCGAGCTGCAATGTTGCATGATCATTCATCGGGCATGGATACAAACTCACGTTCCCGTTATTCAACACTTCCTCTACTCCATTCAGCAGCGGATTGAATTCCCACCAGTCGTTGCGGTACAGTGAATCGTAACCGAGTCCCATGTAAACTTTATTGTTCGGACAGGTAACAGCGACTGCGTTTGAACGCGCGGTGCCGGGAAAACTGTTCATCGTGGTCCATGAATTCGCAACCGGATCGTATTCGTAAAAATCCCTTCTGTTCTGCAGCGTATTGTCGTAACCGAAGCCGATGTATCCTCTTCCATTCACAGAAAATCCAACTGCGCCATAACGCGGTGTTCCGGTGAAATTCGCTTTCGGTGTCCAGGAGTTCGCCGAAGGATCGAACGCATACATATCCGCTTTGCAGATCCCGTCATCACCTGTTCCGACATAAGCGATATTGTTCACCACGAATGCAACGGCCAAACGACGCGCTGATCCCGGGAAAAGTGCACGCTGTGTCCATACATTAGTTGTTGGATCGTATTCCCAGATATCATTCTTCAAACCCGTTGATGCCTGTCCCAACGCGACGTATCCTTTTCCGTTGATCGCGAAACTCACAGCGGATCTTCTTCCACCGCCGTTGAAATTCTGAACCTGCGTCCATGTATCCGAGGCGCCATCATATTTCCAGGTATCGTTCATGTACGCGATCGAACCTTGTCCACCTACAACGTACGCGGTTGTCGTGAAGGAAAATGCCATGGCCACATC
>DATJEX010000058.1:0-4781 GCA_035496135.1 Bacteroidia bacterium | reverse complement strand
TTATTTTCCGTCTCGATGAGTTTGATCGAATGCAGTTTTACTTTGTGTTCCGCGATCGGTTTCTCGAGTTCTTTCCAGATGGCTACCACCACATTCTCCGTCGAGGTCATGATACCCTTCATGAAATCAACATCGAGATTAAGATTCTTGTGATCAAGTTTCACAATGACTTTCTCGTTGATGATCTTGCTCAGGTCTTTCAGGTTCATCAGGTATCCGAAAGAAGGATCGATCTCGCCTTTGATGGTGACAAAGATCTCGTAATTGTGTCCGTGCCAGTTCGGGTTGGCGCATCCGCCGAAAACTTCCAGGTTTTTTTCCAGCGTCCAGTCATCACGGTGCAGTTTATGTGCCGCAGTGAAACGCTCTCTTCTTGTTAAATAGATCATGGCGCAAAGTTACGGGTTAATAGCTAATAGCTAATGGCTAATGGTTAATAGTTAGTGGTTATGATATGGAAATATGGAAGGTTGGCAAAGACAAACTATTAGCTATTAACTATTAACCATTAACTAACTTAGTCCCATGAAAATTCTCCTCGTCACTGCCACCTACATGGAGATCGCTCCGCTGGTGGCGAACCTGAAATTCATTAAAGAATCAAGTCCGCGAATGAAGTCATATTCGCTCGGGAATAAAGAGATCGACGTACTGACGACAGGCGTCGGAATGGTAGCGACTGCAACATGGACGACACATGCGTTGATGAGTACGAAGTATGATCTCGCTGTGAATTTCGGCGTTTGCGGAAGTTTCGATCGTTCACTTCATCCCGGAATGGTGGTACATGTGCTCACCGACCGCATTGCAGAACTCGGTGCGGAGGATGACGAAAAATTTCTCTCCGTACATGAATTGAATCTGCTCAATGAAAACGAAGCTCCGTTCAAATGGGGACAACTGGTGAATCTTGAAGTTCCCTCCAATCCGGTGATGACCTCACTTTCAGGTGTGAACGCGATCACGGTGAACACGGTTCATGGCAATGAAAAAAGTATCGCATCAGCAGTCGCACGATTCAATCCGCATGTCGAGAGCATGGAAGGCGCGGCATTCATGTACGCGTGCCTCACGCACAACGTCGTGTTCGCGCAGGTGCGTGCAGTGTCGAACATTGTGGAGAAAAGAAACCGCGACGCATGGAAAATGAATGAGGCGATCAAAAATCTGGGCGTGACGGGATTGGAAATATTGAATGCGTTCTGATCTCTGTGCCTCTGTGTCTCTGTGGTTATGAAATATACGATCGGTTTTTCCCCTTGTCCCAACGACTGCTTCATCTTCGACGCGATCGTTCATAGGCGCATTGACACGAAAGGAATTGATTTTGATTTCCGGCTGGAAGATGTGGAGACCTTGAACCTTGCTGCTTTCAAAAAAGAAATTGATATTACCAAACTCAGTTATCACGCGTATGCCTGGTGCGTGAATGATTATGTGCTGCTGAATTCCGGGAGCGCGCTCGGCAGGAATTGCGGGCCATTGCTCATTTCGAAAAGGGGAATTTCAAAGGAAGAAGTTGCTGCAGGAAATTTATCGATAGCTATTCCCGGAAAATATACCACCGCCAATTTTCTTCTCGGCCTCGCTTTCCCGAAGGCGAAGAAGAAAACGGAAATGATCTTCTCGGAAATAGAAAATGCCGTGCTATCGGGAAAAGTGGACGCGGGATTGATCATTCACGAAAACCGTTTCACCTACGAAGCAAAAGGACTGAAGAAGATAATTGATCTTGGTGAATATTGGGAAAGTTCGACAGGTAAACACATTCCGCTTGGAGGAATTGTGATGAACAGAAAATTTCCCGCAGAAGAAATTAAAATGGTTTCCGATCTCATTGCGGACAGTGTGCGTTACGCCTTCGCGCACAGGAACTCAAGCCTGCCGTACGTGCGTGAACATGCGCAGGAGATGAGTGAAGAAGTGATGTACAAACACATCGATCTGTACGTGAATGAATTTTCGGTTGACCTGGGAAAAGAGGGGAGAAGCGCGGTAGAAGAATTGTTCAGGAGAGCGAAGGAGAATGAACTTATTCCTGCGGGCGAGAAGAATATTTTCCTCGATTAAGATAGCTTCTTATTAACTTCGCCGCATGCAGCAATGGCAGGAGATACTCTCCGATCCCCAACATGCGTTACTGATCATTCTCAATCTTATCGTGATCGAGAGTTTACTTTCCGTCGACAATGCTGCAGTACTCGCGACGATGGTAATGGATCTGCCGAAAGAACTTCGCGGCAAAGCACTCAAGTACGGAATTCTCGGTGCCTACATTTTCCGCGGACTCAGTCTTGCGCTCGCGGCTTATCTCGTAAAGATCTGGTGGCTGAAAGCGGCAGGTGGTGCTTACCTGATGTATCTCGCTGTGAATTATTTCGCGACGAAAGCCACGCCGGAGAAAGATGATGACACGCTGAATAAAAGTGAAAGCTGGTTTTACAAGTCTACCATTGGCAAACTCGGGCCGTTCTGGTCGACTGTTCTTCTTGTCGAAGTAATGGACATGGCTTTTTCCATCGACAATGTTTTTGCCGCGGTCGCTTTCACGAATAACATCATTCTCATCTGCACCGGTGTTTTCCTCGGTATTCTCGCCATGCGTTTCGTAGCACAGCTTTTTGTGCGCATCATGGAAAAATTCGCGTTCATGGAAAAAACAGCATTCGTGGTCATTTTCATTCTCGGTGTGAAACTGATGCTGTCGCTGTGGACAAGATTCAGCCCTCTTTCCAGGACCGCCATTTTTCTCGACAGCCACGACGCGGATATGTATGTGTCCATTGTCACGGCGTCTGTTTTCCTATTGCCATTGGTAACTTCGGTGTTATTCGGATTTCCGAAGAAAAACAACCGTTGATCCCGCACGAAAGTGAATTGATTTTATTCATTGACACGAAAATCTTCTTCGTATTTTTACAAACCACAACACCTTTGTAAATCCGTTTAAATCCGTAATCTGTATTGTCCGTAGGAAATCTGTAATCCACCCCCAAACAAAAACAGTCTCATCAAATGAAAATAGTCACTGGTGCAGCGGGATTCATTGGTTCCTGTCTCGTTTCAAAACTGAACGAGCTTGGCCATACCGATCTCATTCTTGTAGATGATTTTTCCAGCGATGCGAAGAAAGGAAACCTGGCGGGAAAGAAATTTTCGAAGATGGTCGACCGCGAGATGTTCGAGTTCTGGTTCATGGAGAATGCAAAGGACATCGATCTTGTTTTCCACATAGGCGCGCGTACGGACACGACGGAATTTGATAAAAGCATTTTCGATAAGCTGAATGTCGCGTATTCCAAAATGATCTGGGCGATCTGCTCGGCGAATAATATTCCACTCATCTACGCTTCCTCCGCCGCGACTTACGGACTCGGTGAATTCGGTTACAACGACGATCACGCTGTTGTTTCAAAACTGAAGCCATTGAATCCTTACGGCGAATCGAAGAATGAATTTGACAAATGGGTTCTGGAGCAGAAGAAAACTCCGCCGCATTGGTATGGCCTGAAATTCTTCAACGTCTACGGCCCGAACGAATATCACAAGGGAAGAATGGCTTCGGTGATCATGCATGCGTTCAACCAGATCAATTCAACCGGCGGAATGAAACTCTTCCGTTCGCACAAACCGGAATACAAGGACGGAGAACAGCTGCGCGATTTTGTTTATGTGAAAGATGTGGTGAATGTGATCGCATTTCTCGCCGATAAAAAACCGGCTTCAGGAATTTACAACCTCGGTACCGGAAAAGCACGCTCGTTCCTCGATCTCGCCCGCGCGACCTTCAAAGCGATGGGAAAAGAAGAAAATATTTCATTCATAGATACACCTGCTGATATCCGGGACAAGTACCAGTATTTCACAGAAGCGAATATGAAAAAACTGAAAGATGCGGGATACAAAAATGAATTCACTTCACTGGAAGATGGAGTAGGGGATTATGTGAAAAATTATCTCAGCGGTAAAAAGTTCTTTTAAAAAAACGGGTGATGCGCTGTATCCTCATTTTCTTTGTCCTCACTTTGCTTTCCTGCGGCGAGGACCAGCCCCATAACCGGAAAATGTATGATGATAGCGTAAAGGAAGCGGACAGTGTCGCAAGGAACGATAGCATTACTCATGCTCAACTTGCCGCAAGCAGCAAAGTCCGCAAAGTGGATACTTCCACTGTCTACGATTCCTCCATTTATTTACAATACATCCCGGATAAAATCCTGCGATACCGGTCGGAGAAAATTCCCGAATGGAAATTGTTGTCACCTGATCATTGGGAAAAATATTGGTTCAATAAATACCTGACCGATTCTTCACTCGTGAATTTTGCGGAAGGTGATTTCAATTGCGACGGATCGAAGGATTACGCGCTGATGCTGCTCGATGATCGTGACGATCAACTCGGGGTTTGGGTGATCTCTGATCAACCGGATGGAATGGCCGCGGAACTGGTGATGACACTTGATAAAGCAAGCCCTATGCAATACGGAATTGCAACTGTTAATGAGAAGACGATAGAAGACATGTACGATTCAATGCCTGTACGCATATGCGGCAAAGGCATTGATTTCGAGAAATTCGAATCGGCTTCACGTATCTATTATTACGATAACGGAGAATATAAATTCGTGCAGACGAGTGATTAGAATACGAGTGCGTGATGAAAAAATGTGATGAAGTGTACCTGAAATGTTTGTTTGCGGCCAGAGTTCAGCCTTACTCAATGCGCTATTACAAATGCAAGGTTGTTCTTATTTGAATCATAATAGGCGAGGAGTTTTTCT
>DATJEX010000057.1:0-2912 GCA_035496135.1 Bacteroidia bacterium | reverse complement strand
CAGGTTAGCCGACAATGTTTCAACTATTCGCTAACAGTCCTCCCATATTCGGTAATTTCACGCAAGGGATATGAAAATCAAAAAAGGCAACGAGTACACCATTGGTGAAGCGATCCGCGAAATGATGCAAACGTATCGCCTGGATGGAAAATTGAATGAGTTGAAGATCCTGAACAGCTGGGAAAAGGTGATGGGGAAAACGATCTCGAAATACACGAAGAAGATCTATATCAATAATAAAATTCTTTACGTCGAACTGGAATCCGCCGCATTGCGCCAGGAACTTTCCTATGCGAAAACAAAAGTGATCGGGATGCTGAATGCGGAAGCGGGAACAAAAGTGATCGAGGACATTGTATTGAGATGAGAGCACTGATCGATTCCATATTGTTCGCTTCCGAATGTCATTCCGGCCAGTTCCGTAAAGACGGACACACACCTTACATCAATCATCCGCTCGAAGTGATGCACCTGCTCATCAGCGAAGGTGGAGTGGAGGAACAGGAAATTCTCATTGCCGCGATGCTGCACGATGTAGTGGAAGACACGAACGTGACGGCTGCAGAGATCCAGGAGAAATTCGGGAAACGCGTGGCGAAGATCGTGCTCGAACTCACCGATGATAAAACGATGACGAAGGAGGAACGGAAAAAAGAACAACTCCTTTCCGCAAAACTTCTGTCCTCGGAAGCGCGTCTCATTCGACTGAGTGATAAGATCTGCAATGTTTACGATATTCTTTACGCTCCCCCGGGAAACTGGGATATGAATCGACGCAGGGATTATCTCCATTGGGCCGAAGCGGTCATCGATAAAATCTCGGGAACGAATGAAGCGCTGGAGAAAAAATTCGCAGAGCTGATCAAAGAAGGAACGCGTTTTCTCGGGGAATGATTTTTTTATTCTACTTCCGGATTCAGAACTTTCGGTGGGAAACCACTGATGTAAATGATCCTGATCTCAATTCGGTCATTCGATTTGAAATTCATGTGAATAAGGTCGATCTCGTATGCAGTTGAATTGATCTCGTCTTTGGTGTCAATTGAATCGTTGATGATCACCTGTTTCGTTGTAAAAGTCATGCTCGAGTCCAGGCATTTGACCATGGGATTCTCAATGTAAATATTCTTTCGCTGGAAAGTTCCGGTCATCGTAAGTGTCTCCGTCTTCGAACAATCGGTCAGAATAAAATCATCTTTTATTTCTTTTCCGGAACGGCATTCCGCGAAAAGAAAAACAGGAAGAATAAGCAGGATAGACTTAAGGATTTTCATTCAGAAAGCAATTTACACCTTCGCGATCATTGCCGCAACACGTTGTCCGTCCATCGCCGCCGACACAATTCCTCCCGCATATCCTGCACCTTCTCCGCACGGAAAAAGATTTTCAATTTCCACGTGATGTAATTTTTCATTGTCGCGCGGAATACGCACAGGTGAAGATGTTCTGGATTCCACGCCAACGACGATGGCTTCATTCGAAAGATAGCCGCGCATTTTTTTTCCGAAGACCACGAACGCTTCACGCAATCTAGAAGAAATTTCCTGCGGAAGAATTTCATGCAGCGGCGCCGACTTCACGCCCGGGTGATAAGAACATTCGGGAAGCTGAGCGGATAATTTTCCATTGACAAAGTCAGCGAGCGCCTGTGCCGGAGCTGTCTGTGTTTTTCCCCCGGCGATCCACGCGTCACGTTCTGCTTTCTGCTGATATCGCAGCGAAGTGAAGACGCCTTCGTTTTTCATTTCCGCAGGATCCACAGCCACAACAATTCCTGAATTCGCGAATGGATTATTCCGTTTCGATGGCGACCATCCGTTTGTGACGATCTCTTCCTGCGCGGTCGCACACGGCGCGATGATCCCGCCCGGACACATGCAGAATGAGTACACACCTTTTCCGTTCGCCTGGTGCACGAGTGCGTAGGAAGCAGCGGGCAGATCTTTCCGCACCTGTTCCACTTCAAAAGTCGTACAGTGATATTGCAGCGAATCGATCAATGCCTGCGGATGTTCGACGCGTACGCCGAGCGCGAATGATTTCGCCTCGATCTTTATTTTCTTTTTATCGAGCAATTCGAAAATATCTCTGGCAGAATGGCCGGTGGCGAGAATTATTTCATTTGCTGAAAATTCCTTCGTTCCTTTTTCTGAATTGGTGATGACCGAAGTGATCTTATTGTTCTTCAGCGTAAAGTCAACAACGCGCGAATCGAAATGAACTTCTCCTCCCGAAGCGAGGATATTCTCCCGCATTTTCACGATGATCTCCGGAAGTTTGTTCGTCCCGATGTGCGGATGCGCCTCCACGAGAATATTTTCATCGGCACCGTGCGCCACAAAAAGTTTCAGCACATTTTCAATGTTTCCTCTTTTTCCCGAACGTGTGTAGAGTTTTCCGTCGGAATAGGTTCCTGCGCCGCCTTCACCGAAACAATAATTGGAATCCGGGTTCACGATCTGTTCTTTGCTGATCGCGGCGAGATCTCTCCTTCTGCGTTGCACATCTTTTCCGCGTTCAAGAATGATCGGCTTCCTCCCGAGGTCGATCAGTTGAAGCGCTGCGAATAATCCTGCAGGCCCGGCACCAATGATGATCACCGGATCTTTTTTGCTGACATCTTTCGGTTCCCACGAAAAATTTTCCTTAATAACTTCTTCGTTAATGAACGCGTCCACGGTCAGCATCACTTTGATGTGCCGCGCGCGCGCGTCGATCGATCTTTTTCTCAGTAGATAACCATTGAGATCTTCTTCATCTATTCCATACTGCTCACAAATTTGCGCACGGATAGCCCGTGCATCATTCGCCTGGTCAGGAGCAAGCACGAGTTGTATGGATCGTATCATCAGGAATTATCCTTCGAAGGTGAAGGAAATGAGCAGCATCTGCGAACGGAGACGATCGAGCGT
>DATJEX010000056.1:0-3280 GCA_035496135.1 Bacteroidia bacterium | reverse complement strand
AAAATCACGGGAGCGAAAATCACTCCGTTCACTTTTCCATCACCGGAAACGATCTCGAAATTCCCTGTCCATCCGCCATTCTCTTCACGGCCTTCTGAATTATCTCTTCGAAGAAAATATCCGGAAGGAAGATCGAGCTCTTCGCTGCAGGTAAAATAAGTTGAGGAAAGATTCATCGCGTGATCGATCACGTAATTGTATTTCACTGCATTCTCGCGAATATTCGTGATCCTGCTCACACCGGGAACAACATCATGCATCACGATCGTATTGTTATTGTCAACGGTAATGTTCCTGCTGTCGTAATTCCAGTTTCCGTTCACCGAACAATTCTTTCCGAATGAACACAACTGGTCGTGATCCATTGACAGCGCAAAACTTCCATCGGGATAAACGTAAACCGGATGCGGTTGATTCATCGCCGACCATCCTTTGCCATCGGAATTCAGGGTCAATGCCGGATCGATCGGAACGAGTTCTCCGGACAAGTTGTAATAATTCAACGCCTTCGAGGAATTCCGGATGATCGTTTTTCCGTCCGGTGTGATGTACGTCCTGGAATTCAATTTTCTTTCCGAAACCACTTCTTGCCATTGTGCGCGATCGGCAAAAATGGAAGCAGCAGATTCGTTATCATCCGGATTCGCCGCTTTGATCGGAGCCGACAATTGTGTAACGGCATTCTGCGCGAATAAATGAAAAGGAAGAAGGATGATTAAAAACTTCATCGAAGTTCTGATGAAATTCATGGGATTGAAATGCATTGGTTAGGTACTCTAAAAATACGACATTTTAATCTTATCCGCTTATCCTTAAACGCCGATAGTGGTTCAGTTTGGATTTTCTTAGTGCAACTTTGAGCCTTTGTGTCTTCGTGGCCTCGATTTCTCCAATTTGACACAGCACGAGGCCACAAAGGCACTACGGCACGAAGGGATCACAAAGGAATTACGACGAATCAAATTTAACCACTACCGACCGCTCCAGTTATTCATCAATTCAGAAATAGCCTGAGTGCTGAGAGCGAAAGGCCGAGAATGAATTTCTTAAAAACTCTTTTTTCCCGTTTGTAATCCAAGCATAAGAAAAACAGCAACTCCAAGGATCAAACTCAACGAACTGAACCAAACGGGCTGAACCCAATCGGCAACTGCTTTCGAATGTTCCGCCAGGTACTCTTCAAAAAGAGAAGTAGCGTTGAAAAAGAAATGCATCGCGATGTTTATCCGCAGTGAACCCGTCCATTCGAACGCGTAACCAAGCATGAGTCCCGAGATAAAAATTCCGGCGATGCCTGCAGGATTGAAATGGAGCATGGAAAAGAAAAGAGCCGTGATGATCACCGCGAGATGTGGTTTCCCGATCCACTCTTTCAGCGATTGCTGGATGCACGCCCTGAAAAATAATTCTTCGCACACCGCGGGCACGAGCGCACTCACGAAAAGGCACGCGAACAGATCGCCCAGGTGCGGCATGCGTTCGAGCAGCGCTCCCGACTTCTCTCCCATTTCCTGTATCGCTTTCAGATCGGGATCGGTCATCGCGTTCCTGAGCAGTTCATACGTCCAGTCAACACCGGGAACGATCACGATCATCGCGAGTACACCGAAAAAAAACTGCATCCATTTTACTTTTACGCCGAGACGGAAGAATGAAAAACGATCGTGCGGAAAAACATTCGCGAACACAACAGCAGGAATTGCAAAAAGAATGATGCTCTGGAAGACAAGTGCGATTCGCCCCATCGTCACAGAAGTATCATCGCCTCCTATCCAGCGCAGCGAATCCACTCTCGCCAGCATCGTCAGCAATCCGATACACGCGAAGTAGAGTGAAACGAGCAGCCAAACGCGCATGCCCGGTCCGAAATTGAAAAATGGTCGTGGTGCGGGATTATTCTCCTGATCCATTGCGGTGACGCTTATTGAGTAAATTTGCGCTAAGATACACAGTCACTTCTCTTGTGCATGTTTTCTGTTCACAGTTTTCCGTTTTCAGTTGTGAAAGCGGGAACTCAAAACCTACTTTAACAGAAAACCGAAAACTGCCAGCTGAAAACAATGAATTGAATGGTCACGATCGGAAAAATAAATTTACCTGACTTCCCTTTGCTTCTCGCTCCAATGGAGGACGTGAGTGATCCGCCGTTCCGTTTTGTGTGCAAGCAGCATGGCGCCGATCTCATGTACACCGAATTCATTTCTTCCGAAGGACTTATCCGCGACGCGATCAAGAGCCGGCAGAAACTCGACATCTTCGATTACGAGCGTCCGATCGGAATACAGATCTTCGGTGGCGATGAAGAAGCAATGGCGATGTCGGCGCGAATTGTGGAAACCGTTCAGCCTGATCTTGTCGATATCAATTTCGGTTGCCCGGTGAAGAAAGTTGTGTGTAAAGGAGCGGGTGCTGCCGTGCTGAAAGATATTCCGCTCATGGTACGATTGACCAAAGCCGTTGTCGATTCCACTTCACTTCCGGTCACCGTGAAAACGCGATTGGGCTGGGACGATCATTCCAAAAACATTCGCGAAGTGGCCGAACGTTTGCAGGATGTAGGAATAAAAGCGCTCGCTGTGCACGGACGCACACGCACGCAGATGTACAAAGGAAGCGCAGACTGGTCGCTCATTGGTGAAGTCAAAAATAATCCGCGCATCACTATTCCCATTTTCGGAAACGGCGATGTGGATACTCCGGAGAAAGCGCTCGAGATGAAAAATAAATTCGGTGTGGATGGTGTGATGATCGGAAGAGCAACGATCGGGCATCCCTGGTTCTTCAATGAAGTGAAACATTTTCTGAAAACAGGAACGCATCTTGCTCCTCCGACCATTGAAGATCGCGTGAACGTTTGCAGAACACATCTGCAGAAATCCGTCGAATGGAAAGGAGAACGTTTGGGAATAATTGAAATGCGCCGGCATTACGCGAATTATTTCAAAGGCATTCCTAATTTCAAAGAGACGAGAGGAAAACTGGTGATCGAAGATTCGCTTGCAACTTTGAATGCCATGCTGGATGAGATCAAATTGAAGTTTGAGGATTTCAGAATGGAAACACTTTGATACAAAATAGAATTGATAGATGAATAAAGATCAGCAACGTGAACTTGAAAGAATAAATGATCTTAAACTTCGCGGACAGAAGATTGAGGTGAAGATTGACGATTGCAAGATCGTTGGTGGTTATGATAAAATAGTTGATGATGGCGAAGTCGTGTCTGATTTTGCCGCAGGTGAATTGACAGCTCCATTAGCTGTTCTCTATGTTTTTCCGG
>DATJEX010000055.1:0-4249 GCA_035496135.1 Bacteroidia bacterium | reverse complement strand
GGAAAAAGTGCCGATGGATTTAAAATAAACAACGCAACCGATCTCAGCCTGTATCTCCTCGATAAAGCGCACGTTGCCATAGTTCCCGGCGCAGCGTTCGGTGATGATCATTACATCCGCATTTCCTACGCAACTTCGGATGATAAACTCCTCGAGGCTTGTCGCAGAATGAAAGATGCGCTTTCAAAGCTCAGCTGATCTTCCACACAATTACCAATTGAACAATTTCCAATGCCCAATTGATCATCGATAATCGATAATTGGCAATTGTTAATTGAATCATTGGCAATTACCACCGGTATCTCCAGCTCTTCCTGCTGTTGAATAACTGCATCGCCGGCGAAAAATTTATTCCGATGTAGGCTTCCGCTCGTGAATAGTCGAGCGTGTACCACGCAATTCCCCAGTGAAAAAGCCCGTAGAATGAATTGAAGAAAACACCTACCGCGGAAGATTGTATCGCAAGGGCATCATTCAGGCTGCCGATCGGTTTGAACATCCATTCCGCACTCACCGGCCCAACGATATCGGAAAGTAAACGCAGATAAGGTTTGCGCGGCATCAATCCGACATTGAAACTTATTCCCGGCCCCACCTGGTAATGCGTGTAATCGATGTTTCCGATATGTATGATCGGGAGTGCCGGTGAGATTGAACTGAACTTCATCGTCTCGCGATTCGATTTGTTTGGCAGATTCAGCGTGAACAGATCATCCTCGAAGCGGAGGTAAACACAATAACTCGCTCCACTGTGTTTATCCGTCACAACGATCCGGTACACTTCCCATTCTCTCTTCCTGATGCGTTTCACTTTATTGATGAAACTGAATTCCGAAGACGAATCCTTCACCAGTGAAATGTAGGGCATACTGTCCATCGATTCCGGGTTCTCAAAACTGAACACATAATTCCCCGGAAGCGCGAGAAGTTTTTCGACCGAATCATTATCGCCGGCTATGTCGATCTCGTCCGATGAAAGGATCGTGAGATGGCCGCACGATCCCGGATCGCTTCGTTTCACATTCTTTCTTTCACGGATCGTCGCGGCTGGAATGAATTGCGCACTTCGGAACACTTCGTCACTTTTCTTTTTCCGGACCGTGAGATGAAATTGCGGTTGGGCGTAAATGAAAGTCGTGATCAGAAAATTCAGGAGCAGGAATGATACAATTTTCTTCATGATAAAGGAATTACTGATTACAAGATTACAAATTACACCTCTACAGGAAGTACCTGGAATGAAAAAGGCGGATCATTGATCCGCCCTTCTGTAAGTTGTTCGCTGAAAAATTCATCACACTTTTACGCGTCCTGCTTTTTCTTCTTGCTGAAACGCTCCATGAAATTTCCGAGTCCGTCGAGCAGTTTGCGGAGCAGGTCGAAATACAATGTGACCAGCATGACGATGGACATACTCCAGATGACGCAGATGTTCACCCAGAATGTATCGAAGTAGTGTCCGAAGAATTTCTTTCTCGGCGCATAGAAATGCGAGTTACCGAAATTCGAATGATACGGCTCGAGGAAAACAGGATCGGAACGCTGGATCAGGATTCCGTCATCTTCGAGGAGTTTGTTGAATTCATTCTTGTTGGTGACAAAATCAGACAACGCTTCATTCTGGTAATCGTTCTTCAGTTTATTGAAGATCTCTTTCTTCTTTGTAGCCTTTGCGCTGTCAGGATCCTCGGTATGTTCACGCACTATTTTGTCACGCGCATCACTGTTCGAGGTGAACACTTTCATGTAAATGCTGTTCACCAGGTTCAGGTAAGTGCGCATGTCATTCGCATTATCCGTTGTGAATGCTTTCGGGTCGGTCTTATTCACCTTCGTTACCAGGTCGTCGAGTTGCTTCACCAGCGAAGTGGCGATAGTATTGATCTTCTTGTGTCCGGGCGAAGAAATTTCTTTGAGCCTGCTCAGGTCATCCGCGATCTCGGTCTTCACGAGATTCACACTTGTTTCCTGGTCTTTGTCAACGGTCTTGTTCTTCGCTACCGTTTCACACTTATCGATCATGCCGCGGAGATGCGGTATCCAGTAATTCCGTTTGAAATCGGCCACGCTCAGCATCTCCTCGTATTTATAGAAGAGCTTCTCGTAATCGTTATTCATGAACTGGTTCACCGCGAGCGCTTCGAACGCCCAGCGTGAAGCCATCATCTCTCCTACTACAGGAACCGTCCGCTGCGAAGTGATCGTTGGATTCAGTTTTTCAAATTTCACGATCACACCACTCAGCAACAATTGCGGAATGATGAGGAACGGAATGAGAATATAAATGGTGACCGCAGAATTGAACGCTGATGAAATATTCAAACCGAGCATATTCGCGAAACAGGAAGTCGTGAAAAGTACGAGCCAGTAATCCACCCACATGCCTTTTATTCCGAGAATGCCATTGCCCACTGCGACAAAAGCGGCAGTCTGAATCGCCGAAAGCACGAACATGATCAGGATCTTCGACATGAGATAACTCGAACGGCTCAGGTTCAGGAATGATTCACGTTTTAAAATTTTTCTGTCGCGGATGATCTCCTCGGCACTCGCGGTGAGACCGATGAAGAGCGCAACCACCACCGACATGAACATGTAGGAAGGAAGATTCTCATTCTCCCGGAAGTTGTAACCGATCTTGTTGGATACATCCGTGTTGAAAAAGCGAACGAGGTAAGCGAGAATGAACGCGAGCACAGGCGCCTCCAGCAAACTGATGGACATGTACTGCGTGTTCGTGAGTTTCGATTTCACATCACGCACCATGAAGACCAGCATCTGTTTGATGCGTCCCGGAATATTGAACGTACTTTCCGGATTCTCATTCAGCGGCTGAACTTTCTCCTGCTTCGACTCGATATATTCCTTGTAGAAATTATTCCATTCACCCGGAGACACTTTCCGCGTGCGTGTGAGATTTCCATATTCATCCACCACCTTGCTCTCGATGATATTGAAGATCTGTTCGGGATTCACGTTACCGCACGTCGGGCATTCGCTCTCGTCGCTGTTCACGTGATTCACCATCTTCTTGAAATACACGACAGCGTCGACAGGATTTCCGTAATAGATCGGGTAACCGCCCACGTCAAGAATGATCAGCTTGTCGAACATTTTGAAAATTTCCGACGAAGGCTGGTGAATGACCACGAACACCAATTTCCCTTTCAGCGCCAGCTCTTTCAACAAGTCCATGATGTTCTCCGAGTCACGCGATGAAAGTCCCGAGGTCGGTTCATCAACAAAAAGAACGGAAGGTTCACGGATCAACTCGAGCGCGATGTTCAGGCGTTTACGCTGACCACCGGAGATCGTTTTTTCGAGCGGACTTCCCACTTTCAGGTTTCTCGCTTCGTAAAGTCCGAGATCAGAAAGGACTTCATTCACCAGTTTGGTGATCTCCGGATCGCCCAGATTTCCAAAGCAGAGTTTCGCGTTGTAGAATAAATTCTGGAAAACGGTAAGTTCTTCAATGAGCAGATCGTCCTGCGACACCATTCCGATCACACCTTCGATCTTGTCTTTCTGTGTATGAATATTTATTCCGTTGATCAGCACTTCCCCTTTGGTTGGAGTTTCGTTACTGTTCAACACATTGAGCAAAGTTGATTTTCCTGCACCGGATCCGCCCATGATACCAATGAGTCGGCCCGATTCTTCCTGGATATTCACGCCGCGCAAGCCGAGCTTTCCTGTTTTGAAAGCGTACTCGATGTTGTTCGCGTTGAACGTGATCTTATGTCCTGTTGAACTACTCAGGAATGCGCTGATGATATCGCTGTAATAGATCGGCTGAACCTTGGAACTGCGGAGAGATGCGCCCGGTGTGAGAATGTACACCTTGTTCAGGATCATCGCCTGTCCGTTCAGGTTGAGTTCCGCCCCACCGAAATAGCGGCAGGCGTACATCGCGACACTCGGAATATAAACGACAACTACTTTTCCGTTGCCGAGTGTCTCGGAATAAATATGATGTGCGTGCTCGTATTTTTTTGCCGGATCTCCGTCGATGATGAGGAATTCCGAGATGTCGGGCATTTCATTCACGTCCTTCTCCACAAAATCACGGAGACGGGCGAACTCCCCTTTTTCGATGTTGAACGTTTCAGAAACCGTTTGCACGAATTCCAATTCCTGTTCAGAGATCTCGTAACTCGAATGAATGAACTCGATGAGGCGAAGCAGTACGACGATCTTCTGGCGCTGCGTCAATTCCTCGTTGATCTGCGTGCAGATGCGGAGGACTTTT
>DATJEX010000054.1:0-5239 GCA_035496135.1 Bacteroidia bacterium | reverse complement strand
TTGAGATAGGGATTGAATGACATCTGGTATATGGAATCACAGGAGCGATTCTCGATCATGATCATCCTGTAAACGGAGGTGTTGCTATGATCCGGGAATGAATCAGTAAAGTGGGCTTTGACTCCTGCCACAGTCATTTTTACACGGAATGTAATATCAAACGCCGGATTATCATAAGCAATAACCTGTCCGGAGCATGCGGCACGCCATATTAAGGATTCGTTCCGCATGAGAAGCGTGTTGTTGTTTCCAGTAATCGTGTGATCAGAGGCGCTGAAATAATACCCTGAAGATTGAGCCGTCAGAATAGTACTTGGCAAAACGAATACGAAAAGGAAGAGAGATAGTTTTATTTTCATGCCGGTATAACGTGAAGTTCGGATAAAATACACAACGGATACATGCCCAATCTTCTTTTTGCTGCACCGAACCAATTTTTCTAACCCTGATATGCCGCTTTTACCCCGCCCCCTTATCCTCGACTAGCGCTCGGATTGACAGGGGCGTGTAATGCGGCGTAGCAGGACAGGTGGTTTTATGAAGCACTGAAGCTGCCGTTCCAAATCACAATAAAAAAAGCCCGGAGAAAAATCTCCAGGCTTTTCAGGCGACACATTGCAATGTGTCGCTACCACGTTTTAATAATTACCCTTGTATCTGATGGCCTTATCCAGTTTTTTCAAAGCGGTGATGTACGCGCCGATACGCATGGATGTTTTGTACTGCTGTGAATTGAACCAGCAATTTTCGAACGCCTGTCCCATGGAAACGTCGTGCTTTGCATTCACTTCGTCTTCGCTCCAGTAGTGGCCCATGCGGTTCTGCACCCACTCGAAATAAGAAACGGTAACACCGCCGCCATTCGCGAGAACGTCAGGAACAACTACGATTCCTTTGTCGTTCAGGATCTGATCGGCATCGGCTTCTGTAGGGCCATTCGCTCCTTCTACAATAAGCTTTGCTTTGATGTCGTGTGCATTTGCAGCGGTGATCACACCCTGGATAGCTGCAGGAACGAGCAGATCAACATTCGCGGTGAGGACTTCGCCAGCTGTGATCTCATCTCCGCCTTTGTATCCTTTGAGCACGCCGCCATTCTCTGCAGCGAATTTGATCACTGCATCGATGTTGAAACCATTTGTATTGTGGAACGCAGCGGTATGATCGGAGATTGCAACGATCTTGATATTCTTCGAAGCAAGCAGACGTGCGGCATTCGATCCGACATTTCCGAATCCCTGTACCGATGCTGTTGCTGATTTGTAATTGATGCCGATCTTCTTCATGGCAGCGAGAGATGCGACCATCACACCACGGCCTGTTGCCGCTTCACGTCCGCGTGATCCGCCGAGCGTAATCGGTTTTCCGGTGACAACGCCGGGATTATCTTCTCCGTGAATGCGGTTGAACTCGTCGAGTAACCATGCCATTTCACGTTTGCCTGTTCCCATATCAGGAGCAGGAACATCTTTATCTACACCGAAAACATCGGACATCGCGCGGGTGTAAGCACGTGTAACGCGCTCAAGTTCGCCAACTGATAATTTTCTCGGATCGCATTTCACTCCGCCTTTTCCTCCGCCGTATGGAATGTTCGCGATCGCACATTTCATGGTCATCCATGCAGCGAGTGCGCGCACTTCATCATCATTCACATCCATCGCATAACGGATACCGCCTTTGGACGGGCCGAGATGTGTGCTGTGAACTGTTCTGAAACCTTCAAAAACTTTTACCGATCCATCATCCATTTTTACCGGGAGAGAAACTTTCACTTCTCTTTTCGGGTGACGGAGAATTTCTGCTACTTCCGGAGCGAGTCCGAAAAGTTCAGCGGCTTTATCGAGACGCGCCAATACAGCATCAAACATACTTGCGTGCTGTGCAACGCCGTTTGCACTCGCGGTGTCTTCCTTCTTCTTTGCAGTTGTAGACATAGTTGGTTTTTTGGTGTGTTGAAAAGCCCCCGTCCTCGTCTTCGCTCGGACAAACAGGGGGGCTTGAGGGTAACGAAATTAAGCATTTTTTGACCAGCAGGAAATGATTAGACGGGCACTGTTTTTTGGCAGATAAAAGCCTGAAAATGAGCTTCTAATTCAGCGCCTGTTTTGGGTTTTCGGTTTACTGTTTTCAGTTGCCCGAATTAACTCAAAGGAGTGCGACGATTGCTGCAAATAGAAATGTTCGGGGAATTGAACCGAAAACTGCAAACTGACAACTGAAAACCGAATGGAAGTTAGTGGGTAGTCGTATGCAGGAAATAACTTGCTGTCCCCATTGTTGCATCACACACCCAGTAAACCGCCATCGCGAATGGAGTGGCGAGCAGCATCGCGTCGAAGCGATCGAGAATTCCGCCGTGGCCCGGAAGAATGTTTCCGGAATCCTTGATGTTGATGCTGCGTTTGAAAAGTGATTCGGAAAGATCGCCCAGCACGCCGGTGATGGAAATGGTAACAGCCATACAGATCCACAGAATTTCGTGATGATAGTTATGCGGATTTCCGATGATCCAGTTCGCGATCATTCCGCCCGTGATGATGGTGAAGAGGAGTCCGCCGATGAATCCTTCCCATGTTTTTTTCGGAGAAACACGTTCGAACAATTTATGTTTTCCGAAAAGTCTCCCGCACACATACGCCATCGTATCGCTTGTCCAGATGAGAATGAAGAAGGTGAGGAGTGAAGCGTGATCGTATTTGATCATGGAGTAGCTGGGCATGATGAACTCATCGTCTTTGATGAGCAGACTTTCGATGAGGTAATGCGGCGTGAACGTCCCGACGAGCATGCAGATGGGAACAACGATGTAGATGTAACCGAGCAGCGTCCACGCGATATTGGAGAATGGATTTTCTTTTTTCCGGTAGAGTTCGATGAAGAACGGAAGAAAGAGAAAAACAATGAGCAGTGCCCAGTAAATGGAGTAGGAGAATGGAAAGGCTTTCTCGAGGAAAACAAGCAGCACTGTTACGCTTCCTGCCGCGATGGCGAAATTACTCTGTGGATGTGCGCCGGTTTTTTCCGCGAGTTTGTAGAATTCATGCAAACCGAGAATAGTGATAAGCAGAAAGAGCGCAAACATGCTCCATGGGCTGAACCAGATGCAGGAAACAACGATAATTACAAATAATGTTCCCGTGATGGAACGCTGGATCAGATTTTTGTCCATTCAGGACGAAGGTACAAATCTTCAATAAGCAATCCCGAGTTTAACTTTTGGGGACGGCATTCTGAAAATGTATTTTATCCCGACGGACGGGCCTGTTTGCATTGCGAACGGATGTGGCGCTCCTTTGAGCGGGATGAAAAAGAATCCGGGATGAAGAGCGGCCGTTAACGCGAATCGCCCCCATAGAGAAGTGCGTCTCGAGAATCTGAATTGCGCATAGAGCGGGAAGAAAACGCCAAGCGAAAACCCCGATGTTTTGAAATGCTCTTCTGATGTGATTCCATAATCGTTTATTGTTTCCCATGATCTGCTCCTGGTAGTGATGGAGGTGTCTTTCGCATTCAGGCTCCGCGAAGAAGAGATATCCGTTTTTCCCGTCAGAAACAGTCCCGGCTGAATGAAGCATCCGATCCCAAAGGAAAACAACTTCTTTTCACTGGTATGAAACATGACCCCGGTTGTCACTGAAAAGAAATTCTGCTTCCAGGTGAAATTGACGGAGCTTATGCTGAATGTATCACGATAGATCGTATCCGTCATCGGATTCTGGTTGGCATCGTAAATGGTCCTGTAAACCGTATCGTAGCGTGCGGCCGGATATCTATTGGAATAGTCCATGGCAGCATCCCGCATTTTCCCGAATTGAAATCCGCTATAAAAAGTCCAGTGGGGCGCATATTGCTGTTGTTTTTCCGAATAGATATTGAAACCGGCCAGTACATTGATGTCGTTGGTTACGATTCTCGGTTCTGAACCAGTCGGGAATCCGTAGGCGTACCCATCAAGGTTTTTTAATAAATCTGATCCGGGGGCAAGGGATCGTTGTGAGGCAGTAGGAGTGATCGTGAAATCGGTGTATGTATACCCGCTATTGATCCAGAATGACGACAGACGGAACCTGGCTGTGTCGGATTGCCCCGAAACCAGGAGTGAAAGTGAAACAAGAAGAAGTGTGATGGTTTGCCGCATCAACAGAAAGTTACTGACTTCTGTTGATCAAAGCAAATCAGAAGTCAACTCCTGACGGGATCTTCCATTTCGTCGGGCTCTTCTCAAAATAATACTTGAGTCCGAAATTGTTGGTGACCACCGGGTGCGATCGCAGACCGAGATTCGGAATGGAGATCATGTCGAGTCCCGGTGAAAATTCGCCGGTGAGTGCGAGATGATTGAAGAAATTATCCTTTCGTGATAAACGCAATTGCATCTGCACCGGGAAATAGATCCGTGCAAAAAAAGAAGTGCCCGTACGGATCGTTTCGTATTCGGAAGAATAATTTTCGCTGACGTTATAAACTCCACCCACGGTTGTTCCATATGAAGTGGCCTGAATCATGTCCATAATAAACCGGCTCGCGGAGAACCGGGAATTGATCCCTGCGCCGACCATCATTCCATAACCGATCCCGGCCGAAAAAATCTTCGCATCATTGGTATGAAAAACCTGGCTGAAGTTGAGCGAAACGATATTCGTGTTCCAGTCAAAGTTGTAACTGTCACTGTGGATCGAGTCCATGTAAAGTGTGAGGTTTCCGGAAGTGACAGTATCATAGCGGACTGACGAATACTTTGAGTAATGTGGACCGGTCAACTGGACACTGGAATAATTGAATCCGGCACGAATGACGGAATACGTGAGGAATTTTCCTGATCGTTTACTATAAGGCTGGAATTGGACATTCATTCCGAATTCAGAATTCGCGTCAATGAGGAAACCGGGGAAAGGATGATTTTGTCCGTATCCCGAAAAATCGCGCTTGAGAAATTCCGAAGAAGGGGCGAGCATCTGCATCTCATAATTCGCAAGCGGAACATCGGCATAAATAGAAACACCGCTTCTGACCTCTACGCTCCAGGGTTTGAGAAAACAATGATGTGTGCTGTCCTGCGCGGATAATATACCGGCGAAACAAACTGCGATGATGGTCAGGAAGTGGTTGCGCATGCTCTCTCTTTTTGTAAAGACGGAAACCGATTCAAAGGTTGCCACTAGAGATCAGAATTCGTCAGCCCCGGGAACGATATCGTCGATCATGAAAAGATACAATTCTTTCGGGCCATGTGCAC
>DATJEX010000053.1:0-6730 GCA_035496135.1 Bacteroidia bacterium | reverse complement strand
AATATTCTTATCACCTGGCTTGTTCTCGTTGGCGTAAAAGAATCCAAGAACATCAGCAATCTTATGGTGACGATCAAACTCGTCATCATTGCCCTCATCATTGTCGTTGGTGTTTTCTACATCAACATCGACAACTGGCATCCTTTCATGCCTAAAGGTTTCAAAGGTGTAATGTCAGGAGTCGCCGCGGTATTCTTCGCCTTCATTGGTTTCGATGCCGTTTCCACACTCGCGGAAGAATGTAAAAATCCGCAGCGTGATCTTCCACGCGGAATGATCCTCTCGCTTCTCATCAGTACGATCATCTTCGTCGTCCTCACACTCGTTCTCACCGGAATGGTTTCATACACCGAACTGAACGTTTCCGATCCGCTTGCACACATCTTCGAACTGAAAGGAGTCAAATGGATGCTGCTCATCGTTTCCGTTTCCGCTGTCGTCGCCATGACCAGTGTGATCCTTGTTTTCCAGATGGGTCAACCAAGAATCTGGATGACGATGAGCCGCGACGGATTGATGCCGAAACGCTTTTCAAGAATTCATCCGAAATACAAAACACCGGCATTCGCTACAATCGTCACGGGACTTGTCGTTGGAATTCCCATCTTCTTCACCAATCGGAATTTCATTCTTGATTTCACGAGCATCGGAACACTCTTCGCATTCACACTCGTTTGCGGAGGAGTGCTCGTTCTTCCGAAGAGAGAGAAGATCGCGGGGAAATTCAATCTGCCTTACGTGAATTCGCAATACATTGTTCCCGGAATTGTTTTAGGACTCTTCATTTATCTCTGCGGATGGCAAATGTCATTTTTGCGATCACTTTTCACGATCAATTCTGAGAACGCTGTCACCAACATCCCGATGATCGTCTTCTTCGCGGTTTGCGCATTCATGGGCATCATGTCATTCATCAAAAAATATTCGCTCATTCCTGTGCTCGGATTCCTTTCCTGCATGTACCTCTTCACCGGTTTCAATGTAGCGAACTGGAAATGGTTCTTCTGCTGGATGGTGATCGGCCTGATCGTTTATTTCAGCTACGGATTCAGGAAAAGTAAATTAAATACCGCAGGAAAATGATCGCGTTCATCACTGGTGCAAGCGCAGGATTCGGAAAAGCCATCGCGGAAAAATTCGCGGCGAATGGATGGAATGTCATTGTTACAGGAAGAAGAAAAGTCCGTGTGGATGTACTGGCAAGACAGCTCAAAGAAAAATACAATGTGAATACGCTTGCACTTTCATTCGATGTGCGCAACAACGACGAAGTAAAGAAAGCGGTTGCTTCACTCGAAGGAGAATGGAAGAATATCGATCTGCTCGTTAATAACGCCGGACTCGCCGCAGGACTTTCGCCCATACAGGAAGGCTCGCTCGACGACTGGGAACAGATGATCGACACGAATGTGAAAGGATTGCTTTACGTCACGCGTTGCATCGCGCCGCTGATGATCGAACGCAAATCGGGACATATCATTAACATCGGTTCCATTGCAGGAAAGGAAGTTTACGCGAATGGCAATGTGTATTGCGCGACCAAGCATGCTGTGGATGCGCTCACGAAAGCGATGCGGGTGGACATGGTGCAGCACAACATACGCGTCACGCAGATCGCGCCCGGAATGGCGGAAACAGAATTTTCGCTCGTCCGATTCAAAGGCGATGAAGAAAAAGCGAAGACCGTTTACAAAGGACTCACGCCGCTTTCCGCAGAAGACATCGCCGAGACTGCATGGTGGGTTGCGAGTCGTCCCGCTCACGTGAACATCAATGATATCGTCATCATGCCAACTGCCCAGGCGAATTCAACAACGGTGGTTCGAAAATAAATGAGATCTCCTTTTTCTTCGCGCGCTCTTCGCGTCTTTGCACCTTTGCAGCTCATCATTGCTGTACTGCTATTCCATTCCTGCGGATCCAAAAAGCAACACGTTGATCTCATTCTGAAAAACGGGAACATCTACACCGTCGACGGAGGATTCGCAGTGCTGCAGAGTTTCGCCGTGAAGGACGGAAAATTCGTCGCCATCGGAACGAATGAAAGCATTGACGGACTTTACGAAGCTGATTCCGTCATTGATGCAAAGAGCAACACCGTTCTTCCCGGACTCATCGATGCACATTGCCACTTCGTGAATTATGGATTGGGTTTGCAGGAATGTGATCTCGTTGGAACGAAATCTTTCGCCGAAGTCATTGAGCGTGTAAAAAAATATGCAGCAACAAATAAGAATCCATGGATCATCGGAAGAGGATGGGATCAGAACGATTGGGACGTGAAACAATTTCCGGATAACACGATCCTTGATTCATTATTTCCAAACACCCCACTCATTCTCAAACGAATCGACGGACACGCGGCACTCGTGAATCGGAAAGCACTCGACATCGCCGGAATAAATGACAGTACCGAAGTTTCAGGAGGAGAAATAAAAAAAAGATACTGGATCGGAACGACAGAACTCGGTCCAGAAATTTCAGCCTCCGACCTTGCTCATCCTGGACGAAAATTTCGTTACAATGTGCAAACGATCACAAGTCAACTGACTGGCATTCTCATCGACAATGCTGTTGATCTTGTCGAATCAAAAATTCCGGAACCTTCTGCTGACATTCTGGAAAGTTCACTTGAGCAAGCACAGGCCAATTGTTTCGCTGTCGGATTAACAACTGTTGATGATGCAGGATTATTAAAAAATAAAATAGATGCGATCGATCAGCTGCAGAAGAATGGAAAACTGAAAATGCGCGTGTATGCCATGCTGAGTGACAGCGCACCGAATTACGATTATTATCTCGCGCATGGCCCTTACAAAACAGATCGGCTCGATGTCCGCTCGTTCAAATTCTATGCGGATGGCGCACTTGGTTCGCGAGGTGCATGTTTGCTCAGCAATTATTCCGATCAGCCTGGATGGAAAGGGTTTTTGCTCAACACTCCTCAGCATTTCGAAGATCGCATGAAACAGGTTGCTGCAAAAGGCTTCCAGGTTTGCACGCACTGCATCGGAGATTCAGCGAATCGTTTCATGTTGAACCTGTATTCACGCATCATGCCCGATTCCACCTGCCGCTGGCGAATTGAACACGCACAGGTTGTTTCTCCGGCAGATGTTCCGTTCTTCAATATGTACGGCATCATTCCGTCTGTTCAGCCAACACATGCGACGAGTGATATGTACTGGGCAGGAAAAAGATTAGGTGATCAGCGGTTGAGATCCGCTTATGCTTACAATGATCTTTTGAAGTCAGCAGGACTGCTTGCACTCGGAACAGATTTTCCTGTCGAAGACATCAATCCGTTTTACACTTTTTACGCTGCTGTTGGCAGAATGGACCTTCAACAATTTCCTGCCGGAGGATTCCAGATGGAAAATGCTTTGACGAGAAGAGACGCGTTGAAAGGAATGACGACCTGGGCGGCTTATTCGAATTTCGAAGAAAATGAAAAAGGCAGTATTGAGCCCGGAAAATTTGCCGACTTTATCATCATCAACAAAGACATCATGACTTGTGATGTGAAAGACATTCCGGACACAAAAGTGCTTTACACCTTCGTGGGTGGAGAAAATGTTTACGCTGCGAAATGAACTATAGTTTGAATTCCGAAACTTCTGCCGCGGAGACGCGGAGGCGCGGAGATTGCGCAGAGAACTCTGCGTTACCTCTGCGCCTTTGTGCCTCTGCGGCAAAAATTCTGTTATTCTTTATCACATTTTTCGTTTCTGAAAATTCACTCTTCGCAGGACCTCCTTCTTCAAAACTCGGAGGACCGAAATACGGTTTCAGTTATTCCGCCGAAGGAGTCATTCCGCTTTTTCAGACTGATCTGCGTCACAGTGAAAAAGCAGTTCCGCGCCCCGGATTCGGTGCGGAGTTCCGTGTACATCTTTATCCCGATTCACGCGCGCATATCCAGATCGGAATGGAGATCATGAGCCAGGCCTGTTCCTTCAACACGTATTATTTCGCGCCGGGATATTCTACCATTTACGATCGCAGTTTCGGATACACGCATTCGCTGCGCACGATGGAATTCTACATACCCATTCTCGGGCGGATCGGTTTAACGCCCAATGAACCGAGTGCCAGAAATATTTTTTACGTGATGGCCGGATATGGTTTGAAAATGATCCTCGCGGCGAATACTAAAATCGTTGACGCAGAAGGCACGAACATCTGGGGCGGACCGACCACACTGGTGTATGAAAATTATTTCATGGGCCCGCAGGTGGGAAATGTTTTGATGGCTGGATTCGGACTCGACAAAAGACTTGGTTACAGTGAGCGATTTCTCACCTTCGAATGCATGTTCCGTTACAATCTTTCGCGTTTCATTTATTACGGCAAAGTCAACACGAACGAATTACTCATCAAGAACATGTGCATCAGCCTGCAGATCGGTTATCGTTTTGCGGCGGGTAGAAGAGCGAAGAGTCTTTAACTAATAGTTAATGGCTAATAGTTAATAGTTGTGAGGAACATCAGCACATTTCATTCTCATCGTTTCTTCCTGTTGAAATATTCCTTTGACAACGGATGCCGAAGAAGTGTGCGGATAATGAGCGGAATTGCCACGAGCAAAGGCAACAACCAATAGAGAACAGGATTCAGATCTTTCCACACCGGAAGAAATTTTCCATTGTCAACATAGAACGCGATGATGAGAATCGTGTACGAGAGTCCCATGCCGATAATGTGGATCACACTCCATTTTTGCCACTTCCTTTTAACCGCTCTGCGTGCGATCACAGCGCAGAAAAAAGAAGTCGTCCCAAGAATGAACAAATGATAATCTTCTTTCCACCGGTAAAATGCGATAATGGTCGCTGTAATAAATACAATGAATAAAGCGTAGTAATATATTTTCCCCGCTTTCGGATGAAGTCCTGCTTTCTTCTGCGCAAGCATCGCGAAAATTCCGGCGACGACACACGTCAATGCACAAAGTACATGTATCGCAATGATCGTGAGGAAAACCGGATCATTTGATGGAATGGTGAAACCCTGGATAACGACCGGATCGCCTTGGAACATTTTTTATCCCGGAATTATTTTGTGATGACTATTTTATGGAATGTTTCTCCATCATCATCATTCACCATCATCGTGTAAACTCCCGCGGCGAATTGACCAACATCAAACGTTACATCAGTTTCCGCTTCTCTTTCAAGAACAAGTTCGCCGAGTGAATTGTAAAGACGAATGAACGTTCTGCCTGAAATATTCCTGATGTTCAATGAACCGGAAGAAGGATTCGGATAGATCAACAAACTACTTTCCTGGTTGAAACTGTTCATTCCAACCGCGCAAGGCTGATTGACATAGGTGATCGTATCCGAACTTATTCCATTCGCAATTACTGCCAGCGCATAAGTACCGAATGGAAGTCCGACGGGCAACGTGAAATAAGTTGTATCGGCAGCGTTTCCTCTCTGCAAACCAGTGCTGTTCCAGTTGAACGTACGCGCGTAGTACACATTTGCTCCGCTCGTGAAACGAACGATCGGATAATTCGATGCCATTTGCCAGTCATCTCCATAGCAAGCGCCTTCCGAAATTCCGTTGAACAATGTTCCGGTGAGCATCATCGTGTCACAATTCTGCGTGACCATTCCGCTGATCGTTGGCTTTCCGCTCGCGAGTGGCGAACCATTCGGAACATACACATAACACTGCGAAGAATTATGCCGCGAGAAAAGAACGGATCCATCCGGAAGATCGAGCATGTTGGTCATGTAACAGGGAACATTCAGTGAATCACCACCTGCAGGAGCAGTGATCTGCGTGAAGGAATTGGTGAGATAATCGAACTCGAAAAATTCAGTCGGTGAAAGGAATGCGCCGGAAATATTCGAAGAAGTGTTTTGCGGAGAAGCGTCGCACAGAATTTTTCCATTCACCATCATCGCTCCCGGCGCATCCACAGTTCCGTAACCGTTCGGAATATCCGGACCGGCCGACCATGATCCCGGAGTAGCATTTCCGGATGGCGTGTAATAAGCGGTGTGACCTGTTGCGCCGAGAAAGAATGCTCTTCCATCCGGCAATAGAAATGCAGCACCGGTTTCGTACCAATAAGGATCATACAACGAATCGGGAACAACCGCATCATTCACCCATTGATTGAGTGAAGGAATGTATCGCTCGGAAGAAGTGTTTCCTAAATCGACAAATAAAATACTGTTGTCAGCGAGTTTCACCCACACCGATTCATCGTGATTATGCAGACTTGCCGGGCCCGTCGCCCAGGAATTCGTAACAGGATCAAAGATCTTTGTTCCGTGTCCGTTGCCGGAGAGCACAGCAAGCAGCACTCTTCCATCCGGCAATATTTCCGAATTCGCATCACCGAAATAAGATGTCTGCGCAGGAGCCATCGTCCACGTGTCATTTACCGGATCGTATGTTTCACCGGAATAACCACCCGTTCCGTCTCCGCCCGGCGCTTCGCCTTCAATTTCACCTCCGGCGACAAACACATTCCCGTTTTTCAAAACCTGTGAAGCAAAATAAACACGCGTATCGTGCATCGGTGTCATGGTGGTCCATGTTCCGTTCACATAACTTCCGCTTGCATCAGGAGTAAGTCTCGTCCAGGTGGAAGTGGCGAACGTGTCGCTTCTGCACGAATCCGTTTTTGCCATTACCGTTCCATCGGAAAGAAGCAGCATCACCATCACACCGCCATTCACCACCGGCGTCGGATTTGCCAATGGAATCCAGG
>DATJEX010000052.1:0-10081 GCA_035496135.1 Bacteroidia bacterium | reverse complement strand
CATTTCTTGTATATTTAAATGTTATGGTATTCAGAATTCCTCTTTCCATCCTCTGCGTCTTCATCACTTTCTTTTCCTATTCCCAGAACCTGTCTTACGTTTATTTTTCCGTAACAGCTGATACCGTGATGACAGTCGAAGAAGATTATCTTACTTCAGACCTGGACACCACAAGCATCATCCTTTCTATTCTCAAAAAAGAGAACACATCTCCGAGCACAATAAAAATCGTGTGCTGGAGGGAAAAAGTTCCGGATCTCATTTGGCGGAACGATGAATACCAATTGAACGCGGATTCTTCAAACAAATATGGGATCGTAGAACGCAGTGAATGCCTTGATCGTGATTCAGTCAGCAGCGCCCATATCAAATTTGAAAACTATCACATCAAAAGAACGGGTAAATGGAGGAAGGTCTGTTCCAAAGGCTGCGGCTTTTCCGCCGAATTCAGATTCACCGGAGACGTTACGTTTTCTTTTGATTCATCCATCATCTTTCATCAGCAGTGCATGACGATCAATTTCCTTGACGGCGTTCAACACAAGACTGATGTGATCCCCGACAAAGAATTACTTTATGATGCAGTGAACGTGCGGATCTTCCGGTCCTTTTCCGGGAAGTATTTCATCGCACTGGAATATTACACTCCGGTTCACACAACGGCTAATCCTTATGGAAGGAAACTCGATTCCTGTCTTGTGGTTCATTGATCATGGGAGCAAACGCTCCCTGATGATTTCGTATCTTTAATAGAACAATGCGACCCGGTAAATTTATTTTTCTGTTCATCCTGTGGATACCTCAATTCGTACGGTCGCAGAACGATTACCATTTCATTTCCGATATCGAACGCAAATCTTTTTCAGATTCACGTCTTTCATCAACCGCACAAGCCATCAACAATTCCGATTTCACTTACCAGCGCTGTGAATGGACTGTTGATCCCGCAATAAGATTCATCTCCGGAAAGATCACGACGTACTTCACTCCTGCTGCTTCCATTTCACAATTGGAATTTGACATGAACGATACGCTTATCTGTGACAGCATTATTTTTCACAACGCACCTGTTACATTCACGCACGCAAATACGATCCTCACAGCAAATCTCTCTTCCGCAGTTTCCACTCCCGATTCCATTTCTGTTTTTTATCACGGAGTTCCTCCTTCCACAGGATTCGGTTCTTTTGGCGTGGACACGCACGCTGGTGTGCCTGTCCTGTGGACGCTCTCGCAACCGAACGGCGCGAGCGACTGGTGGCCGTGCAAGCAGGATCTCGATGACAAAATTGATTCGGTCGACATCATTGTCACTTGTCCATCGGCATACCGCACAGCGAGCAATGGTTTACTCGTGAATGAATTTGTTTCGGGCCCAAATAAAATTGCGGAATGGAAACACCGTTACCCGATCACGACATATCTCATCGCATTTGCCGTGAGTAATTATTCCGTCTTCCTGAATCGTGTTCCCTTCAACGGCGATACGGTCGATGTATACAACTATGTTTATCCTGAAGATTCACTCAATGATGAATTTGCATCACACGACATCGTTCAGCAGATGCAATTGTATGATACGCTCTTTGGTGAATATCCATTTCATCTCGAGAAATACGGTCATGCTGAATGTAATTTCGGTGGCGGAATGGAACACCAGACCATGACTTTTCTCGGCGGATACAGTTATGAATTGCTCGCGCACGAACTCGCGCATCATTGGTTCGGCGATAAAGTGACCTGTGCATCGTGGCACGACATCTGGCTGAACGAAGGATTCGCGACTTACCTCAGTGGATTGTGTTACGAGCATTACACACCGAATCAATACTGGATGCCGTTCAAGTGGGGAAGAATTTCCTACATCTGTTCGCAACCGGGCGGTACCGTTTATTGTCCTGACACATTAACGGTGAGCAGAATTTTTGATGATCGTCTCACCTATGCGAAAGGCGCGTTCATCCTGCACACGTTACGCTGGGTGATCGGCGACAGCGCGTGGTACGCGGGCGTGAATAATTATCTCAACGACACGACATGCTCTTATGCATTTGCAACAACAAATGATCTGAAAACGCATCTGGAAACTTCGGGTGGGCAGAATCTCGATTGGTATTTCAATGATTGGTATTACGGCGCTGGTTATCCTACCTATCACATCAACTGGAACCAGGATCCTACAACCGGTCTCGCTCAATTCACAGTCACGCAATTCCAATCAGACACTTCGGTGAATTATTTCGAATTGCCGTTGCCGATCGAATTCAAAGACGCGACGCATGATACGATCATACGTGTCCTGAATGATCTTTCAGGACAGAATTTTTCAGTCCAGCTTCCATTCATTGCCGATAGTTTGAAATTCGATCCGGACTACTGGATCATTTCGGCGAATAATGTTGTCGTAAAAACTTCAACGAATTATTTCGAACCCGGAATTTCCATCAACCCCAATCCTGCGAGCAATGAATTGATCATTCACAGCGGAAACGGAATGACGCGCGATGGTGTGATCAAAGTTTATGATGCTCGCGGAAGAATGGTAATGTCGGATATTATTTCGTTCAGCGGAGTGGATCAGCAGCAATCGCTTTTCATTGATCAGCTGGACCAGGGAATTTACATTATCACGGTCGAAACGGAATTCGGAACGAAGACGGCTAAATTTGTGAAGGAATAATGAGAAAAGTAATTACAGTATTCGGGTATATTTTCCTTTTCGTGAATACCATTCATGCGCAGGGGAAATGTCTATTGATGACGGAACTGAACTCTTGCCACATCCGGATCTCCGAACTTGACAGTGCATACCATTCATTCAACGATGAGAAGAGTTTCAAAAAGACATTCGGAAGAAAAACATCGATGAATGAGTTTGGATATGCATGGAACAATTTCAACGATTCGCTTCAGCATTTCCTAAATGAAAATAAGTTCGTATGGTCGGAAGATTCAGTGAACTTCCGGTACAGAATTTATTTCAACACTGATGGCTCTGTTGCTTACTGGATCATTGAATTCAATCCGGATATTTCAAAGAAGAGAGAACTTGAATATGCAGAACTGATACAGGATTTCACCCAAACACATAAGATGAATATCCGGGCGAAGAAGAAATTTTCAATGAGTGGAAACGAGAGTATCATGCACTAGCTGTTATTTCACCTGTATATAACAACAATTGAAAATGGCTAAAAAAACCTCTTCAAAAAAAGGCCCGAAAAAACCGGGTGGATGGAAAACATGCACGCGCGGTCATAAATTCAGGGGAGCTGGCCCTTGCCCTATTTGCTGGCCGGGTGGAAAGAAGTGATGAAGCAACGGATTCGTCATCCGCACGTCTTCCGGTAAACCTTCCACTTGAAATTCATCTTCACTTTCATCACGCTATCCGTGAGCGGAATTCTATTTGCCCAGCGCGACACGAGCGCCAGCTATCATCCGCGCGATACGGCTCGTGAGACCAATCTCCGTTTCACCTGGGGGCCTGATCTGACATTGGGATATTGTTACCGGAAAATTTCGAGCGACAAATACCCGGAACTGATCACATGCCGCAACGCACATGAACATCCTTCCTGGTTTATCAACTTCGGTTTTCTTTTTCACTTTCGCTTTCATGAACATTTTGATCTTACGACCGGCCTGCGTTACGCGAGAACCGGGTTCACGCTGAGTGAAGATCTGCGGTTGAACGACTCACTGGATCATGAATTCGGAATTGCGTGCGATGTGTATCACGCCATCGATCCATATTATGGTTGGGTCGGGCCTTATGCTTTCAGTGATCCGCGTTATGCTTTTCTCCTGCAGGGTTATCATCCCCCGGCCGCAACGATCGATATCAACCTTACTTATTCTGCGGTGGAAGTCCCGGTCAAAATGAGATACCTGGTCGGAAAAAGAAAAACATTCTTCATTCTCAGCGCAGGATCTTCCTTCAGTTACATCTATCGTCAGAATATCACGGAGCGATTCACGGAAGGAATCGGCGGAGAACTGGGAAGCTCTTCTGTCACAGAAAAACCATACTCCTACACCAACCGGTTCAATACGGGTTTGCTTTTGGGAACAGGCGTGCGTTTCCGACTGAAGCCGAATGTGAATTTAGAATTGCATGCCGATGCGATGAAACAGATGCGCGACTTCTTCGGTCAGAAAAATGAATTGGTGCAGGATTACCATGAACATCATTTCAGAATTGATGCGGGCATCTCCATTTGTTATTCGATCGTTCAGACGGAAGATAAGATGTAAAAAAATCCCCGCTCATTTCTGAACGGGGATTTTGAATTTCAAATTCTGAATTTTCAATTCTATTTCACTTCATCCCTGTAAGCAGCCGTGTATATATCTTTTTACCCGAAGTCGTGATCAGTTTCGTTCCTGTTGGAACAAGCTGCCAGACATAAGTATCTGTCAATCCTGTACTCTCATCTTTCCACGTTTGTGTTGTCTTATCAAACATGAATACGCCGTGATCGGTCGCTGCGAAAACCGTTTCTGTTTTTGTTGAACACATTGCGCTGACCGATTTACATTGTTCCAATCCTTTACCCATTGGTGTCCACGTAGCGCCGCCATCGGTGGATGCCAGCATTCCCTGTGAAAAAGAATACGTAAAAAAGGTCTTTCCTGATTTTGCAAGAAAAGTGAGCGCGCTTCTGTCTCCGCTCGCGTAATCTGCATGCTGCGCATCGGTTGAAACGCAAAGGCCGTGATTGGTCTGCACGTAAAAATTTGTATCCGTAGTTACGAACTGTCCGAAGATAACCGGGTTGTAATCATCGACCAGCGCGTAGGTTTGCCGCACCCAGTGATCTCCGTTATCATCGGTCCGGAACAATCCACTTCCGCGCGCCGTTGCGTAAATACTTTTTCCGTATTTCTTTACCTGGCACATAGAGGAAACTTCACCGATGATGTCATGATTCTCTACCCATTCTGCGCCGGCGGTTGCAAGTTTCAACCGGTAAATACTGTATTGCGTACAGGCAAAAAGATATTGCCCGCCGTCTGCGGCAGATGCGATGAAAAGATATTTTGGATATCCATACGGAAATTTCGGACTGATCGTCTTCCAGGTTACACCACCATCAGCCGACGAAAAAAGGTTATCATCATACGCCGCGTCCATTGTCGTAGAAACATAGATCGTTCCGCCTGCTGAGACGGCAACCGCACTGACCTCTGAATTGAATTCTTTTGAAGAGGCGGTCCATTGCGCATTCACGGTGCCGGCGAACGTGAAAAGGAAGAATGCAAAAAGAAAAGACGAACGACTGAACGTCTTCCGTTTGTTAAGATCACATATCATAAGTTTTTATTTTTTCGGGATTAGGCGCAAAAATAAAAAAAGATCTTTTTCGGAAATTCCTGCAGAAAAAAAAGTAGTGGGTCAGTTTGAGCAACCGCACAACCCTGTGTCAGGTTATAAAACGCTGACACCACTTCAAACTGACCCACTACCGAAAAAAAATCCCCGGTCATTTCTGAACGGGGATCTTTGTCTTGATATTTATGTATTATGCTTCTATCTCAAAAAGCTCAGGATCTTCTCCACACTCGCCTTCGCATCACCATACAGCATTTCTGAATTTGGTTTGTAGAACAACGGATTGTCTTCGCCGGAATAACCTGCGGACATCGAACGCTTCATGATGATCACTTTTTCCGCTTTCCATACTTCAATGACAGGCATTCCGTAAATGGAACTTGCAGGATCGTCCTGGGCACTTGGATTGACAACATCGTTCGCACCAATGACCATTACCACATCCGTCTCGGGCATGTCTTCGTTGATCTCGTCCATTTCAAGAACGATATCATACGGCACATTTGCTTCGGCGAGCAACACGTTCATGTGTCCGGGCAAACGTCCTGCGACAGGGTGAATGGCGAAACGCACATTTTTTCCGGCCTTACGCAGCGTTTGTACCAATTCGTAAATAGGATATTGCGCTTTTGCAACCGCCATACCATAACCCGGAACGATCACAATTGATTTCGCTTCCTTCAGCAGGTTTGCAACTTCTTCGTGATTCAATGCTGTTACTTCTCCTTCCATTGCTTTCCGCTCGCCTTTAGGACCAAGACTTGCGCTTGCAAAGATCACCGAGAAGAAAGAACGGTTCATCGCTTCGCACATGTGCATGGAAAGAATAGCACCCGAACTTCCTACCAAAGCGCCAGTCACGATCAAGAGATCATTACCCAACATGAATCCGGCAGCGGCCGCAGCCCAACCGGAATAAGAGTTCAGCATGGAAACAACCACCGGCATATCGCCACCTCCAATTGCCATGACGAGCACAACACCAATGAAAGCAGCGATGCCCATCATGATATCCAGGTACATCATGCCGCTTGTGCCTTCTGCTCTGCCGAATAAAATTCCGAGTGCAACACAGGCAAGCAGCAGGATCAGGTTCATCATCTGAAGTCCGGCGAAACTCCATGGTTTGGAAGGCACTTTACCCTGCAATTTTCCCCATGCGATGATGGAACCGGTGAAGGTGATCATACCGATAAAAATTCCGACGAAAACTTCAACGAGGTGAATGGTGTGTTCTGCGCCTGTCAATTTCTGCGTCTCAGGATCGAGGTAAGAACCGACGCCAACCAGAACGGCTGCAAGTCCCACAAAGCTGTGAAGGATCGCGACCAATTGCGGCATGGCGGTCATCTCCACTTTCCGTGCAACGAGAATTCCAATGACAGAAGCGATGGCAATAGCACTGATAATGTAAATGTGGCCTTCGACGCCTTTTCCCATTACCGTTGCAAAAATGGCGATGGCCATTCCGACGATGCCGTAAAAAACTCCGCGCTTTGCAGATTCCTGTGATGCCAGTCCGCTCAGACTTAAAATGAAAAGGATACTTGCGAATAAGTATGCAGCGGTTTGTATTTCTTTTGCGATGAACATATAGATGAGGTTCTTATTTTTTAAACATTTTCAGCATACGGTGAGTCACGACGAAACCACCGACAATATTGATACTCGCCACCAGGACGGCTGCAGAAGCAAGGATCGTCATGATATTTCCGATATCATCTTTGGTTTGCAGCAAACCTCCTGTGACAATGATCCCGCTGATGGCATTGGTAACTGCCATCAAAGGAGTATGCAGGGAGTGTGACACATTGGTGATGACCTGCCATCCGACAAAGATCGCGAGGACAAAAACCGTGAAGTGCTGAATGAATTCAGAAGGAGCGAATGCACCAACGAGTAACAGCAATGCACCGATAACGGCGAGGCTGATCACTGTTGTCACTGCTTTCTTCTTTGCAACTTCCGCTTCATTCGCTTTTGTTTCTTCTGCAGTAGGTGCGGCAACTTTTTTCGCACCGCCGCCCGCTGTAGGACTGACTTGTAACGGAGCCGGAGGCCAGTTCACTTTACCGTTATAGGTTACCATTGCTCTTGACACAACGGCATCTTCCATATCGATCTTGAATTTCTCCGCTTTGCCCATGTCATCCAGAAGGTGACACAAGTTGTTTCCGTACAATTGAGAAGCCTGCGTTGGCAACTGGTTCAATTTTCCAACGATCGTAACGCCATTCGGAGTGGTATATACTTCATTGTTTTTGGTCAAAGCACAATTTCCACCGGTGGATGCAGCCAGGTCAATGATCACCGAACCGGGTTTCATCGCTGCAACATGGTAATCGAGCCACAATTTCGGTGCTGATTTACCAGGGATCTGCGCGGTGGTAATGACAATATCAACTTCTTTCGCCTGTTCGAGGAATAATTTCATTTCTGCTTCAATGAATTCCTTACTCATTTCTTTTGAGTAACCTGAAGCAGTAGCGCCATCTTCATTGATCTCCACGGTGAGGAAACTTGCTCCCATCGATTCGATCTGTTCAGCAACTTCTTTACGTGTATCGAATGCGCGGACGATCGCGCCCAATGAATTGGCAGCACCGATCGCAGCCAATCCTGCAACACCGGCACCGATGACCAGAACTTTTGCAGGCTCAACTTTTCCTGCTGCTGTAATTTGTCCGTTCAAAAATCTTCCGTAGTGATATGAACCTTCGATCACCGCACGATATCCGGCAATATTTGCCATGGACGAAAGCACGTCCATTTTCTGAGCGCGTGAAATCCGCGGAATGGCATCCATCGCGACGGCGTTCACTTTTTTGTCGGCCAGCATTTTCAGGAGATCCGGATTCTGCGCGGGCCACAAATAGCTCAGCAGAACCAGGTTCTCTTTCATCATGGCGACTTCTTCGGCGGTCGGTTCTTTCACTTTCAGAACGATATCCATCTGACTATAGATCTCGGCAGGAGTCTGCACGATGGTAGCTCCTGCTTCTTCAAATTCTTTATCAGAGAAATTTGCTTTTACGCCGGCGCCATGCTGGATAAAAACCTCGAAGCCCTGCTTTTGCAGACGCTTCACGGTTTTCGGAGTTGCTGCAACTCTTAGTTCTGCCGGAGTTATTTCCGCTGGAATTCCAACTTTCATATAACGATTATTTAATAGTGTTTGCTTTTGGCGGTCAGGTAAGCGGTGCTAAACCACTTGGATTACTGATCGGGACAACATCCTTCTCAGTTTAGAGGCGTCGAAAATACAGAATATTACGGGATTCGACAAAGCAAAAAAAGGGAACGAATTTCGAATCACTCGAATATGCGAAGTGCGGATTTCGAAAATGCTGATTGCATCGTCCGTAGTCCGCAATTTGCATATTCGAAGCGCGCAGGCTATTGGTGCACGGCGATTCGTAATTCGTTCCCTTGAGGTAGATGCTTACTGCTTCACAAACTTCCTGGTCGAAGTTCTTTCGGAAGAAGTCACCCGAAGGAAATATGTTCCCTTCGCCAGTTCACTCACATCAAAATTGTAGCGAGACGGAGTATTGCAACTGCAGGAAACAAAACTCCGTTCTTCATGTTTCACCAATTGGCCGGTCATGCTGATGAAATCGAATGAAACTTCTCCGTCATTCTTCTGAAGAAAATTAAAATTCAATTGATCAGTTGCCGGATCGGGATACATGAAATCATCAAGGATGTAAATGTCCGTACAGAGGATTCCTGTTGGCATTCCCGGTCCGAATTTCAGAACACGGATATCATTGCTGTCGAGTCCGGCGACAAAAATATTATGGTTCGCATCTACCGCTACACCATACGCTTCATCCGAAGTTGATCCGCCGTAATAAGTGTTCCAGCGCAATGAATCATTTGTTCCGAACCATGCGATGAACATGTCGTTGTAATTTCCTCCGTCGCCCTGCGTACTCTGGTAATAATTCAGATCGGAAGGTTGCTGCACCGGAAAATCCGTTGATGCCGTATTCCCGCAAACATAAAGTCCGATGAAAGGATCGTACGCGATACCCAATCCCATATCAACACTCATTCCCCCGAAGTAGGTCGACCAGATACGCGCTGTTCCGGTGGAATTACATTCGAGTAAAAATGCATCATGCGTTCCTGCACTGCCGATGGTTCCATCGAAGTAAGCACCATTGCCCGCATCGAGCAAAGGCATATCGGAGGACAAAGTGTAACCGGTGACAAAAACATTCCCGTTGTTGTCGGTGGCAATTCCCTGCCCGAAGTCAGCATCTGATCCGCCGCTGTAAGTGGCGAAGATCGGAACGTGGGCGCTGCTCATTTTGATGATGAAAACATCTTCGGCGTTGTACGCGCTCGCGTTCGAACTCTGGAAAACTCCGGCCGTTGTGGCAAGCACTCCCGAAAGTGTACTTCCCGTAACGTAAACATTCGAAGCGCTTGCGTCGAGACAGATCGCGCGGCCTTTGTCGTCATCATCTCCTCCGTAAAAGGTGGACCATTGTGGTGTTCCCGAAGAATTGAATTTGGAAATGAACGCGTCGTAGCCAACTCCTTTCGAAGATTGAGGCGCGAACAGAACAGGGAATGTGCTTGAATTGGTGTAACCTGTGAAATAAGAATTTCCACCCGCGTCTGTTGCGATCCCGGTCCCAAGATCATTCTGCAATCCGCCGTACCATGTCGCCCATTGACGAACACCGGATGAATTGAATTCCATCACGGCTACATCCCACGTGCCTCCACCGAAAG
>DATJEX010000051.1:0-7080 GCA_035496135.1 Bacteroidia bacterium | reverse complement strand
AATGCCGAAGAATGCGAGAATATACATACCTGCATCGGCCAGCGAATCGAGTTTAGCTCCAAGTGCCGTCGTCATCCTGAATAACCGCGCGATCAATCCGTCGAGAATATCGGTCACCAGGTTTATGCAGAACAGAATAGAGAACCAGTGTTCCCGGTGCGTGAACACCAGGAAGAGCAGGAATGGAAAAGAGAGCAGCCGGTAAAAGCTGAGCGCATTCGGAATAGTGATGACCGATGGTTTTCCTGGTTCAGACATGCTCTTTGATGGAAAGTTTGTACAATAAAAACGAAATGCTGATGTGAATGAATAAGGAGAATAAGAACAACAGGCTTGCATCTGCGAATAATACTTTCTTTACCAACGCATAAACGATGATCACCACTACCAGCGAGTCTGATTTATCGATGAGCAACTGGAAGAAAGAATAACGGCGACTCGAACGTCCTTCGCGAATTCCCAATCTCCTCTTGAAATAGGATGTTGGTAATTCGGCCACGAGATAACTTAATCCGAGCAGGAAACCGAGGAATAAACAATCGATTGTCTCATCACCCGTGTATGACTGAAGCGCGAGTGAAGTAAGCGCAGTAGCCGGGGGAAGGATCACGAATCCTCTCCATGTTTTGGAATTACCGAACAATTTCTTCGAGACCGGAACAGCCGTGGAATTCAGGAATCTGAAACGCACCACGAGCATGTGAATGATATTGCCGGCAATGAGCGGAAGCATCATCGAGAAGAAATGCGGGGTTATCCAGTGAATAAACGTCATCAGTTCATTTCATTTCCCGTAAGGATCGCCAAACGATTCAAAGCGGATCGTGTAGGGCAGCACCAGCCAGTTTCTATATGCTTATCCGGCTTTCGGGTTTCAACAATACAATGTTAATAATCATTTCGGCCAATTTCTCCAATGAAATTTCACAAGCTGCACATGCACACATCACATATACACTTGCTCATTCTTAATTCTCCATTAACAAACCGCTGTTGGAAAGTATGAGGTGCTCAAAAAAATCGCGCTGACCATTGGAATAGTTTTGCTTTGATCCGTAAAGTGCCCGACCCCGCATTGAAGGATCCGCAAATCAACCCATGATGCGTAACAAAACAACGTTCCTTATTGCCTCCTGTCTTGCGGGAACCTATTCCTTCGCCCAAAGCACACCAAAGGAACTTCCCGCGATAAGCGTCGGCACAGGACTCACCCTGTTCAATGGTGATGTAGGCAAGGATTCTCATACCGGCGGAAATTTCCGTTCAGCATGGCGATTCGGAATTGAACAGCGATTGAATGACTGGGTCGGTGCCGAGGTCTTCGCGAATTACGGCACGCTTTCCAAAAGCGAACGAAGCCTTACGCTGAACAGGAATTTTCAATCGCCTTTGCTGTTCGTTGGATTGAACGGTATTTTTTATTTCGACAACAACGCGATGATCCCGCGCAATGCACTCTTCTCTCCTTATTTCACCGCTGGTTTCGGATGGATGAGTTTCGATCCGCACGGCGACCTCAAAGACAAAAACAATAAAACCTATTACTACTGGTCCAATGGCTCTATTCATGATCTGGCTGAGAATGATCCGATGGCGGCTTCTTCTCTTTTACTGCAACGCGACTACACCTACGAAACGCAGTTAAAGGATTCAACCACCAATTACACACGCAGCACATTCGCCGTTCCGCTTGGAATGGGAGCACGTTTCCGTTTCGGCGATCACTTCGGCGCAAATGTCCAGGCGAATTATTTCATCACCTTCTCCGATTATCTCGATAATGTGAAGGACGGAGGAAATGATTCCTGGTGGTGGCTCGGCTGTTCGATCTATTACAAATTCGGGAAGGTCGATCACGATAAAAGTGACGGTATCGATGTTCACGCGATGATGAATGAAGATTATGACGGAGATGGCGTGGTGGATGCAAATGATCAGTGCCAGGGAACACCCAAAGGGGTGAAAGTGGATCACAAAGGTTGCCCGGTCGATAGTGATGATGACGGGATCGCGGATTACCTCGACAAAGAACCGAATTCGAAACACGGCGCTATCGTCGATGGCAATGGAGTAGCGATCGATTATGACAAGATCGCTCAACAGGCACATCAGGATTCCCTGAATGAAGCACAGCGTGATTCGTTCGCTCTTCATCCTTCCCAGCACACGCTTCAGCAGGGAAATGTCGAAGTACATCCGGCGAAGACCGGCGATGATTGTATTCCTGCAGAATACCGCGCCGCTGATGTGAACAAAGACTGCGTCATCACTGCGGACGAGATCAATACCGTTATCGATAATTTCTTTGATGGTGTTGGAGGATGGACCGCCGACGGAATAAATAAACTCATTGATTACTTCTTCGATCAATAAACGGAAAACGAAAAGGAACGAACTATGATCAGATCGCTCATTATCCTATTCAATCTTGTAGTTGCCATTTTTGTGAAACTGGTGACGGGAATTCCTTCTGCCGATGTGAAAGCTCCTTCCTCGGCAAAAGCAGGAGAACCTTTCACCGTCGAAGTGACGATCCACACCAATGGCGAAACAGATTTTCTGCGTTATGCGATGGATCTTCCTGCAGGCTGGACAGCAGAGGCGGTCGAGACCGGTGGTTCTTCCTTCAAGTTCGACAAACAAACCGCGAAATTCCTCTGGTCACGTGTTGGTGATGTAAGTGAATTAAAGATCTCCTTTAAAGTGACTCCTTCTTCTGATGCATCAGGAGATGTTGAACTGGCGAATAAACTCTCGCACACGGTCGACAACCTACCGAGCAATATCATTCTCGATCCGGTGAAAATCAAGATCGAAGGCGCATCCGGAAATGTGGTGAATAACAATCAGCAGAATAATCAGCAACAGAACAACAATCCTGATACGACAGCCAAACCTCCCGTATTGGTAAGCGCAGAACGTTCGACTCCACAGGATGAAGTGTCAGGATCATTTGTAGTGAGTGTAGCCATATTCAAAGATGACTTGAGCGGATTCGGTAAATACGAGGACTCTCTCCCGCTCGGTTATACCGCCACACCGATCGATGCAGATGGTGCCGATTTCAAATTCGAACACAACACGGTAAAATTCTCGTGGTGGAATCTTCCGCAGAAGAACACACTGAACATAAGATACAACGTGACGATCGATCCTGCACACGGGTCATCGGTGGCGATCAATGGAATTTTCTCTTATGTGGAGAACAGTTTCGGAAAAGTTTACCATGTTCCCGCTTCTGTTGTGAAGATCAAAATGGACCAGGTGGTGGTGAACGATCAGCAGAATAATCAACAAAACAACCAACAGAATAACCAACAGAATAACCAGCAGAACAATCAGCAGAACAATCAGCAGAACAATCAGCAGAATAACTCGGGAGACAATTCACGAAGCAACAATTCCGACAATAGTTCCAATACTTCGGGTAATTCTGGCCAGCAACTCAATGCGAATTCAGGTGCAGCCGCAGTGAAATACAGTGTTCAGATCGCGGCGATGCAGCGAAATGTTCCTGTTTCCTATTGGGCCGGCACATACAGCATCAGCGAAACGATCAATCTCGAAGATCATAACGGTCTCCACAAATACACGGTCGGTTCTTTCACCGCTTATGGAGATGCAAGAAACCATCGCGAAGACATGCGTGCAAAAGGTGTTGTCGGACCTTTCGTGACTGCTTACAACGGCGGAACCCGCATCACCGTCCAGGAAGCGCTCATGATCACCAGCCAGAAATGGATACCCTGATCATTCGCCCCGTTTTAGTAAATTTGCTTGATGACCCGATTGCTGCTGTTCTTCCCGATCCTCCTCGGGATATTTACCCCAATTGCACAGCTTCATGCACAAACTTCTGTGCATCGTGATCTGCGTTATATCGCGTACACAGATACCAGCAAACATCATCCGGCAGAACCACAACCTTTCGTTTTCAAACCAACTGTCGGGCTCGGCGTCGGACTCCTTTCCTATTACGGCGACCTCTACCAGAAACACCTGGTGAATCCACAGGTAAGCCGCATCGGATACCAGTTGAGCGTTCAGCAGAATGTGACACCTTATCTCCGTTTTGGTTTCTATTCCATTTTCGGAAAACTCGGCGCGAATGAACATCTCATTTACCGCAATGAAAATTTTGAATCGCAGATCCGAATTGGTGGTGTTGAATTCGAATATGATTTCAGCAATTTCCTGAAAGGTGATCGCAATGTTTATCCTTACATCACGCTCGGTTTTGAATCCTTCGAATTCCTCTCCAAAACAGATCTCTTCGACAGGAACGGAAATCTCTATTACTATTGGTCGAATGGCGCGATCATGAATATGGCGGAGAACGATCCGAACGCAGGCCAGGCTGTCCATCTCGAACGCGATTTCACTTACGAATCGGATGTGCGTGAACGCAACCTTGACGGATTCGGAAAATATTCAGAACATTCTTTCGCTGTTCCGATCGGTGCAGGATTCAAAATGCATCTTGCCGACCAATGGGACGCGCGCATCGGTGTATCCATCCATTATTCCTTCACCGATTACATCGATGGTGTCACCGATCAGAGTGTTGGTACTCGCGCAGGAACTTCTAAGAATGATAATTTTCTTTTCACTGCTTTCACGCTGCGTTATAACATCAATGGAAAAGAAGAGGTCGATACGGGTAACGATGTCGTCGATCCCGATCTGCTGATGGCATTCAACGACGAGGATTATGACGGCGATGGTATTCTTGATCTCGTCGACTCCTGCGGTTTGACACCCAAAGGTGTGAATGTCGATCTCAAAGGTTGCCCGCTTGATGATGACATCGATCACACGCCCGATTACCAGGACCAGGAATTAGGTTCGTCAAAAGATGTTTTCACGGATGAACACGGCGTGACGCTCACCGATTCCATCATTCAACACCGCTGGGATCTTTACAATGATTCAACAGGAGAATTATTCGCAACGCATGAAGTCGTTCACACCGGGCAGAATCTTGCAGGAACCGGCGGACCTGACCGGAAATATTATTACGTGTCACTCGGAACTTACACTTCCGGAATTTCAACTGATCTCATGACAAGATTGTTGAGTCTTTCCGATGTAAGTGGTGTCATGCTTCCGGATTCTTCCACGATCTATCTCGCCGGAAAATCAACTGATGTGCTTTCCGCTGAGAAAAGAAGAAGACAACTGGAGACCGCAGGATTTTACAGGCCCGTGATCGTGTACAAAACGCCTGATGGAAAATATAAAGAAGTAACAGATATTTTTTCTGAGGTTGGCCCGAATGGCGCGACAGGTTCTACCGGTGTAGTCGTGAGCACAGGCGCAACAGGAAGCACAGGAACTACTGGCGTTACAGGTGCAACAGGTTCTACCGGTACGCACGGTTCAACCGGAGTTGTCGGATCGACCGGAACACATGGAGCAACGGGAGCGACAGGTGCAACTGGTACGCACGGGTCAACAGGTGCGACTGGATCAACAGGTTCAGTTGGTGCAACAGGTTATTCTTCCGAAACAGGAGTTCCCGGTTGTGATACTTGTCTTGTCTTCCACGTGCAGGTTGGTGCGTTCAGTCACCCGATCTCGAAAAGTGTATTCGCTGACGTACCTCAATTGCTCTGGTTCAAAACAGATGATGGCTTGTACAAATATGTCAGCGGAACGTATTCCACTTTTGATGACGCGGTCGCGGCGAAAACTGCGCTGAATGTGAAAGGATACAATGGCGCGTTCATTACAGCTTACAAAGGAGGAAAACGTGTGCCGCTCGAGAAAGCCGGAGCCATTTATGTGAAACACGAACCGGAAGTTCCGGATACCGCGCATTCGAGTGCAGATGTGAAGAACCTGGTGGAATTCAAAGTGCAGATCGGTGTTTTCAAAAATGAACCGCCTGCAGATTTCACACAGCGGCTCACGAATGTCAAAGCCGTGAAGAAGGATGTAACGTCGACTGGATTGAACAGGTATACGGTTGGAAGCACCAACGATTACAAAAGTATCACGGCGACAAAAGACCAATTGATCGCTATGGGATTTGATGGCGCATTCGTCATCGCTTATTTCAAGGGACAACAGGTCACCGTGCCCGAAGCACTGGAACTGATGAAATAGGTTTTATCTGGCATTATCTTTGAATCAATCATTCTAAACAATATTCCCATGAAACGTTTACTCTTCATCCTGATGTTACTGGCTGGATCTGCTTTCTGCACACAACTCAATGCACAGTCAAAAGGAAAACCAAAATCTTCCGGAACGACAGCAACATCAACGACAACATCCAAACCGAATCAATCTTCAAACAGTTCAGGTGCCGGTGCTATCACCATTGATGAAGGCGGATCGAGCCGTGTTTCCACTTCGAACGCTACACGAGGAACAACAGTCGCGGCTCCTGCTGATTCTGCTTCAACAGGAACATCGGTTCCGAAAGGAAGTTCTTCGGGAAATAATTCTACGGGTGGAACAGCAACAGGAATGGGCGGAGCGAGTACGGGAACAGGTGCGCCAACAGGCCCGAGAGGAGATTCAACGGCGACAAGCACTACACGGCCTCACTGATCTTCTCTTTCGGAAAAAATAATTCCGAACGAACGCAATTCGTTCAACACAGGTTCATAGATCTCTTTCACGACCGGGGCACAAACTCCGGTCTTTTTTATTTTACCCAGCAGAATATTTTTCACCGCGATCGCAGCAGGAAGTCCGACCGTTTTCGCCATGGCCGTATGCACCTGGTCCTCCCCTTTCACCACGAGCGACGAAAAGAGTTTTTTCTGCTTCCCATCGATCGTATAACCGAATTCGTGCTGCATCACGATCATATCTTTATCATGTTCTCCCAGCTTCCATTTGCGTTCGAGCAATTCCTGGAGGATCTGTGCGGGAGAAGCGTCTTTCAGTTTTATTTTTTCATCGGAAAGAATTCCGCTCCATTCAATTTTTCCGATCGCTTCATCTGTTTTTTCCATTCGCATGAATGCGGCGAGCCTTGTTTTCAAATCTCCCTTTCCCGGAAGAAAACTATTCAGCAATTGCGAATACGTCATTCCTTCCGAATCATGGATCTTCCATGTGTCATCG
>DATJEX010000050.1:0-11867 GCA_035496135.1 Bacteroidia bacterium | reverse complement strand
ATAATGTGAGTCATCTTTCGTGTCAGAATAATTTTCTGCAGATGACCGGTATCGGGGGAACCTGCGACCAGGTCAGTGTTGTGCATAATACAATGGTGATCCTCGCTAATGAACCAGCGTATGCAACGTTCGCCGTTTCGGGTGGTGTAACGAATGTCATTCTCCGGAATAACATCATCGTGAATTATTACGGTACTCCTGCCTGCGATCTGTATTACAATGTCAATAACTGGAATTACCTCACCGCCGATCACAATGATTATTACACAACGGGGACAAGCACCATTCATTCGTTGCTCACCGATTTTACACTCGCTTCGTGGCAAGCAGCGTCGGGAGAAGATGCAAATTCCTATTCCATCAATCCTCCTTTCGTTTCGCTCAGCGACTGGCATCTCACCAACAGTCCGCAACTCAGCAATGGAATGCCGCTTGTTCCTGCAGTGACGGATGACATCGACAATGACACACGCAGTACGACAAACCCTGATATCGGAGCGGATGAATTCGCGCCATCGTCAGGAAATTTTGACGGAGCGATGGCTTCGGTCGATATGCAGTCGACACTTTGCCAGGGCATGCAACCTGTGAATGTGAAAATTCACAACAACGAAACACAAGTGTCGATGACGAGTGCCGTGATCCATTGGAAAGTGAATAATGTCGTTCAGCCGAATTTCATTTGGTCAGGAGTTGTTCATCCCGGTGATACATCTGTTGCATTCCCGATCGGAAATTATTTTTTCAATGGAAATACGTCGTACACGATCAAAGCATGGATCGCGCTGCCGAATGGATTTCCCGGTTACAACACAGCGAATGATACGGCGCAGTTCAGCAGTTTTGTTCTGCCTGCCGTGAATCTTGGTAACGATACGGTCATCTGCCAGGGAAATCAACTGACCATCAATGCCGGAAATTTCATGAATTATCTCTGGTCGGATGGCGATACGCTTTCAACTACCACCGTTTCTTCTGCAGGAAATTATTCGGTGAGTGTAACGGATACGTACGGCTGTGTATCGAATGACACGATGCGTGTGGATATTCCGGTCGCAGATCTCGGACCGGATACGACGTTCTGTTCCGCAAATAATTTTTCACTTTCTGCCGGATACAATTTTGTGAGTTACCTCTGGTCAACAGGCGCGACCACATCAACTATCAATGTGAATACAAGCGGAACCTATTATCTCACGGCAACAGGCGCGAATGGTTGTCAGAGTTCCGATACAGTGAACATTGTGGTGCATCCATCTCCGAATATTGATCTCGGAAATGATACGGTCATCTGCACGAACACTTTGATCACACTCGATGCGGGCGCAGGTTATTCTTCTTATTACTGGATGCCGAATGCGACGACTTCACAAACTGCTCTTGGTTACGGCGGATTATTCGGAAGTCCGGATGTGGTTTCTGTTTTTGTAACCGATTCGTTCGGTTGTACCGGGCAGGATACGATCCTCGTTTATGGAAAAGTGGATACGATCGGTGTCACTTGCCTGGGAAATTCACTGGTGCTCGATGGAGGAAATAATTACACGACCTGGGCGTGGACCAATTCATCCGGACTTATCGGCACCACACAAACAATAACGATCAATGTTCCGGATATCTACACGGTGAATGTCGTGGATGCGAATGGATGCGGAGCGGCAGGACAAGTGGACATCACTTCGATTACGGGCGGACCGGTTGCAGGATTTACTTATAGTGTGAACGGTCTTGTCGTGACATTCACCAATTCATCTTCGAACGGAGGAACCTACAGCTGGAATTTTGGTGATGCAACAACTTCGACGCAAATAGATCCTGTTCACACCTACAGCGCGCCCGGAACGTACACCGTCACGCTCACGGTCACGAACGGATGCGGAACGGACACGTTCACGCAGGTGATCACGATCGCGGGAATTGAAAATTATTCCAATGCTGGATTTGGATTCTCCGTTTTCCCGGATCCATCTTCCGGTTCATTCAGTGTGATGTTGTCGAGTGATGTAGCGGAACATTTTATCCTCTCTGTGTATGATGAAACCGGAAGAATAGTGGAGCAGAAGGAAATTGTTGTGCGTGGAGAAATGAAGATCGATTTTGACGGCGATCTGAAACCGGGAATTTATTTTGTGGAAGCCGGAAATTCCGATGGAAGGATCACGAAGAAACTGATCGTGCAGTAAGAAATTTCAAAATCGTATGGAATGCCCAGGGATGGGAGCTTCAACCTTTTTAATCAAAAGTCCTATTCAGATTCGCGTTCTATGAACGGTGAGTGAAATAACGCAGAGTATCTTCATTAATCTTCCTGCTGTCGAAATGTAGCTGTGAAAAATAATTTCACGGAATACATTTGCGTTAGAGTGAAAAGTGAAATTAATACCGAAGATCATGAGCAAGAGAAAAATCTATTTCGTCCTTTCACTGCTTGTAATGGTAGTTTTGGTTGCATGCAGAAAGGATTCGATGCCGGACGGAACGTTGCGCATGAGAATGCTGGATGCTCCAGCAGCAACGTATGAACAGGTGAATATCGACCTGAAAAGTGTACAGGTGTTCGTTGCAGGAAGAACGAACGACATGTCGGGCGATGGTTGGGTGACACTCAACGCGAAGGCCGGATTGTATGATTTGACCACGCTCGTTAACGGAGTTGATCAGTTATTGGTTGATGAACAATTACCAGCAGGTTACATCACCCAGATCAGGCTTGGACTTGGCGAAAAGAATTCTGTCATGGCGAATGGACAGCTTTATCCGCTCACGGTACCAAGCGGAAGTGAATCCGGATTGAAACTGAATGTAAATGAAACGATCGTTGCCGGAAATGTAACGGAAGTGTTCCTTGATTTCGATGCACAGCAGTCAGTAGTGGACGAAGGAAATGGAACCTATTCGCTCAAACCGGTGATCAGGACTTTTACGATGTCGGCTACAGGTAGTGTAAGCGGCATCACGAGTACGACAGGCCCTGGTGTGACTGCAACGCTTGATAATGGAGGCGAAGTACGTGCCACACCGGTTGATGCCGCCACTGGATACTTTCTCATAAGAGGAGTTCCATCCGGAACCTACACACTTCGTGTGTATGCGCCCGGAATCGTCAGGGTGATCGTCATCCCGGATGTTGTGGTGAAAGTCGGAGTTGTAACGGATGTAGGTGTGGTGAACATGCCGCATTGAAAATAGAAAACACGTGTGTAGAACATGTGAACCGGAACCAAAGCAGCAATCCGGTTGCAGGCAACCTTTCGGCGAAGGGTTGCCTTTTTTATTTCACTTGATTGTACGACAACAAGAATAAATCAGCAGAAGTGTGATGAAAGGAGACGCAATTCTTTTCGCGGAAGTTTTTTTAGCCGGACAAAAAGAGAAGAGATAACATGAGCCTCTATTGATAAACTGGCCGATGCTGAGTGAATATGGATCATTTTATCGGCACTTCAGGATTTGTCCAGAAGACAAAGCCTGATCTCTTTTATCAATTGTTCTTCCCTGTAAGGTTTGGTAATGAATCCGTTCATTCCATCCTTCAGGCATTTTTCTTTCGATCCAGGGTTTGCTTTGCCAGTGACAGCAATGATCTTCACGGCCGCGATCTTTTCTTCCGATGAAGAACGGATGGTGGTAGTCGCTTCGTTTCCATTGATGCCCGGCATCTGCAGGTCCATCAGTACAAGATCGGCGGGTTGCTGATGCAGCATCGCGATCGCTTCTTCTCCGTCGCTCGCTTCCAGCACCGTTGCGCCATGCGCTTCGAGAATATGTGCGGCAAGGATCCTGTTCATGGATTCATCATCACACACGAGAACTGTTTTTCCGTGCAGCAGCGAAGTCGTATCCGTTTCAAGCAACGCAACAGGAAGATCGTTCTTCGATCCTTTCTGCAGTGGAATTTTCACAAGAAAATCAGTTCCTCTTCCGGGCGTACTGTCGACGAGAATGGAACCTTTCATTTCACTTACGAGAAAATGCGTGATGCTCAATCCGAGCCCGGTTCCGCCGAAGCGGCGTGAAATACTGCTGTCGGCTTGCGTGAACGCGTCGAATATCATTTTGATCTTTTCGCTGGTGATCCCGATCCCTGTATCCGAAACGGTGATATTCAACTCATTCATTTTATTGTAGCTCATCCCGATGTGGACATGTCCTTTATCAGTGAATTTGATCGCGTTCGAAACGAGATTGAAAAGCACTTGTCGTATGCGGACCGGATCGCCCACAAGAATTGGTGGAATATTCTTCTGTGATTCCATTTCAAATGCGATCCCCTTCTGCTCCGCCATCGACTTGAAAGCCGCGTTCAGATCCTGTTCGAGATCACTTATTCTGAAACCGATCTGTTCCAGTACCATTTTACCGGATTGCATTTTGGAATAATCAAGAATGTCGTTCACGATCGCCATCAGGTGTTCGGATGAGCGGTGCACGCCTTCGGTTTGCAGGCGTTGTGTATTGTTCAGGTGCGATTTCAATAATTGGGAGGAAAAACCGGAAATGATATTGAGTGGTGTACGGATCTCGTGACTCATGTTGGCAAGGAATTCTTCTTTCGCCTGCGCGAGATGTTCCGCATTTGTTTTCGCTGTATCCAGTTGCGCGTTCAGTTTTCTGTTGCGCACCACATCGCGCTGGATCACGCCCGCGAAAAGAATGATGAAGCATAAGGCTAATGCCGACATCCATATCATCACCGAGCGGGTGCTGGAGGTGGAGGTTTTCGTCGCGGCAAGAAGAAGGTTGGCAGTTTCGTTGTTGATTATTTTTTCAAAGCTCACGGTGTTTGTTCTGAGCCGGACAGAAAGAGCGATCCCTGTATTCAATAATGACATCTCGTTGAGCAAACGTTTTTCATTCAGTGATTGCTCTTCTTCCTGCCCGGACCGGATCGCTTTCCGGATGGTCGAAGTTTCAATGACGGTGCCCACATGATCTTTGGAAGGAGAATCGCCTGTGCCGGAAAGATCAGCAGTGTTGTGAAGATCCGATCGTCTTTTTCCGAAAACAGTGTGCCAGAAATTATTTTTGGCCGAAAGAACGCTGCCCGTTTTCGAGTCCGTATTATCCTGCGCGATCTCATTTTTCGCCATCGTGCGGAGAATATTGTCAACGACAGCCTGTCCCGGCGCGAGCGAATCAATGTCCGTGATATTGTCTGCGATATATACAAACCACTCTTCTGTGAGTGAGCGAAGACTGTCCGTCAGTGTCACAACATCGGCGGAATTTCCTGCAGTGGCCGATGGGAGTTTGTTTACTTCGGTCAACGCCAGTGAACGGCAACTGTCGATCCCTTCCAGGTCAGCCTGGTCATTGTCGATCTTCCATTTACTCGATAAGGATTGTGCCCTGTCGAGATAACCGAGCACCGATTTCCACATAAGCAGTTTGTGGTTAGGTTCGCCAACGATGCTTACGGAATCATTTATTTTACCGAGGTTATTGTAGGTGAAAAAAAGCGCGATACCCAGTGGTATAGTGATCAGGGTAAATCCCAATAATGCTTTTCCGGTTGCTGTAAAACGCATTCTTCTTTAATTACTAAAACGCATTTATAGGAAGAAGATATTGTCGTTTATTACGCTTCGGGGTAATTATTCGATTGATTGCTGGAAATTGGAGATGGTTTGCAGGGTGAGAGGTGAAGTGTGGAAGGGTAGGGCGGATATGGTGATCCTGTTCGAGTTGTTTCGAGTTGATACGCATGAAACAAAAAAAGACATCCTCAATTGAGAATGTCTTTCAAAAAGTAGCGGGGACCCACCGCGGCGGGCAGGCAGGACTCGAACCTATGATCCGCCGCGGCGGAGTTATGAGCCCGACGAGCTATCCGCCGCGGCGGACTCCACCCCGCAGCGATTCTTTATCTTCTGAATCTCATCTCTTCCAACTCCTGATTTAAACCATTTTTCCCTTCGCATGGCTTCTGAACGGGAATCGAATTTCTCAGAATGAATCAATTTCCATGGACGGAATTTGGAAGTGAATGAGCCGATCGAGATCTCGTTATGATAGACAAGACGTTTTTCCAGATCCGAAGTCTGTCCAACATAAGTTCTGTTTGAAGATTCTGAATAAAGGATATATACTACGTAGCTCATCGTAAAAACAAAAAAGACATCCTCAGTTGAGAATGTCTTTCAAAAAGTAGCGGGGACAGGACTCGAACCTATGACCTTCGGGTTATGAGCCCGACGAGCTACCACTGCTCCACCCCGCATCGTTGTTGCTCCGAAAAGCGGTGCAAATATAGCTGTTTTTTGCCTCTCTTTTTAAATGTTATCAACATCAGCTGTATTACCGGTTGAAATGAACTTCTCGTACATGAGCATCCGTTCGTTCTGAAAGTGAATGAACACGTACAAGCCTGGAGAAATTTCCTCAGGCTTGTTGTTGCATAATGCTGAAGCAACCAAAGCAGGAGGGAGGATTTGTCTCAATACCATTTGTCGATTCTGAAATTTCTCCTCATCAGGTTCTCATTTCACATATAAAATCTGCTGATAAACGGATGTTGATGTAATACACCGGATGATATATGTACCCGGAGTGAGAGCATGATTTGAATTGAGCGGTAACAGAAATCCGCCTTTTGCATTTCTTTCCGGAATTACAGTCATAATTGTTTGACCTGAGGCGTCGAGCACTTCGACAAGAAATTTTTCTCCGTTATCAGCACTCATACATTCGGAAAGAGAAACGACGAAATCTCCACGACTCGGATTGGGATAAACACTGAAAACACAATCCGATGATGTGTAAGTGAATTCAACAAGGATGATCTGCCAGAATTTACTTTGACCATTGAGATCCGTCTGAACGAGGCGGTAATAATTCTGACCTTCGACTGGAGCGATGTCGGTGAATGTATATGAGTGAGCTTGTGAAGTGGTTCCATTTCCGGAAACCTTGCCGATATTTTCAAAAGTGAGTCCGTCTGTGCTTCGCTGCAAAGTGAAATAGTCGTTATTGGTCTCCGATTGTGTTACCCACGACAATAAGACATTCGTTCCATTCTGGCTTCCTTCAAATGCTGTGAGTTCAACGGGTAAAGGCCAACTGCTCCAGAATAGCGGACCATAATCAGGACCTGGTCCGTTCCACACGGTCAATCCACAGATGTTGATCTTCGATCCGGGAACGCCTCCATCAAGTACACCGGTTGCCGACACCATAAAGGATCCCGGGCAGATATTTATTTTCTGTCCTACGTCGAAAGTGAGTGTTCCGTTCACAATGACCACCATGTTTGAGTATGTAGGAGAATTGATATCAACGGTAACATTGTAACCGACAGGAACGATCATCGTGTCATTATTGGATGGTGCATGTCCGCATGACCATGTTGATGCGGAACTCCAGGCTCCGTTCGTGATGGCAGTGCATGTTTCGGCGTGCGATGTGAAAGGGATGAGCAGGAGTATGAATAAACAAAAACGATGAAGCTCTTTGGTTAATGCGTTTCTTGAATTATTGATATTATGTAATCTTAGTTTCATAACCAGATTTCTCTCCTGTACGTTGTAAAACTAATCCCGTCAAATGGCCATAGAAATGTGATCGCGCATGAAATAGCCTGATCCTGGTCACGCGGGAAGCAGGAGTTGATCTCCGGTAGAAGGAGAAAGAAGGAATGATTTCAGACAGAGAGCCGGAATACGATCCGTCAATTCATCGGAGCAGTTTTGGAAGTTTGTGATACGCTATGTTCACAGGATCTGTATCGTCTGCCAGAACATCTTCTGAATAAAAAAAGCCCGGTGAAATTTTCGCCGGGCTTTTTTTATTCTTTAATTATTTCATTGGACCACAACTCGTGTAACTTTCATCTGTCCATTGGAGGAAACACGCAGGAGGTAAACCCCTTTGCTCAATTCCATTTCAGGATGGAATTCAAATTCCTGGTTATCGTTGAATTCCATGTTCGTGGAATACACCTCATTGCCCAGCATATCCATCATTTGTATCACAGCGCTTCCACTTTCGACGCCGAATCCTGTAAGGGTAAGATGCAGTATTCCGTCTTCAGTTGGATTCGGATAAATGCTGATCGAAGGATCAAGAGCTTCAGACGGAACTGATGTACTATCGCTTTGTTCAATACGATCAATTGCATTCGAAGCAAAATCGTTGTTGTTAACCGAAAGGGCGCTCGTACTGAAACTGATCGTGCAGGATGAATTGCTTGGAGGTCCGTATACCTGTCCGGTTCCATTGTTATACAATACTTCAACTGTCCAGGTATAACTTCCGTTCGAGGCGATACCACTGACCTGGTTGAAATAAATGTAAGCAGACGAGTTCGGGCTCACGTATTGGGCGATCTGTGTAACGCCCTGCCAGAATGTATAACGGTATTTTATTGCACCACTAACGGCTGTTGCAGCAGAATAGCCCGTGGAACGATTATAGGTGCCACCACATGGTACTATCGTTTGTGGAGGGTTGAATGTGATCGCACAGCTATTATTGCTTTCCGGGCCGTAGGTGTGTCCGCCACTTTGTAGCAGGTATTCGCAGGCAACTGTCCAGTTATATGTATTTCCATAGATCAATCCTGAAACCTGGTTGAAGTAGATATAGTTCGATGTCTGGATCTTCTGTGCTACCAGTGCGCCGGTTGAAGTGTTATAAAAACTGAACTTGTAATTGGAAACGCCCGGGACAGCGGTGACTGCGCTGTAGGAGTTCAGGTTGTTATAAGAGACTCCGCATGGAACGGTGGTCTTCGGTGCTCCAAGGGTAATGGTACAGCTCGAGTTACTTTCAGGACCATAACCACTTCCGATATCTACCGCTACTGTCCACTTGTAAGTGGTGTTGTAATATAACCCTGGGACATTACTCAGTGTAAGTGATCGTGTTGGCTGAATGCGCTGAGTAACCAGTGCGCCTGTTGAATTATCATAGAACGAGAATTTGTAATTCACAGCTCCGCTCACAAAAGAAGCATTTACGATCGCTGCTTTTGTGTAGTAAGTGTTGCCGCACGGAACAGTAGCGGTTGCTGTAGAACATGTGATCACTGTTATCGTAACGTTCGCACTATTCGTACAACCATTCGCATCTGTTCCTGTAACTGTATAAGTGGTTGTTGAAGATGGTGAAACTACAACTGAGGAACCGCTCAGATTGCCAGGCATCCAGTTGAAACTTACGCTTCCTGTTCCACCACTTGAACCAGCAGTTATAGTGGTTGTGCTGCTTGGACAAATGCTGGCTGTTCCACCTGCCGTTACAACGAGAGCAGTTGGTTCAGTGATCGTAACAGTAGCTGTGCCTGTACACGCATGCGAGTCCGTGATCGTACAGGTATAATTCCCTGCACTCAATCCGCTCGCTGTTGCAGCAGTTCCTCCTGATGGTGACCACGAATAGGTGTAACCGGGAGTTCCGCCGGATGCAGTTACCGTTGCTGAACCATTCGATCCGCCATTGCACGAAACATTCGTTTGTGAAACAGATCCAGCCACTGCATTTGGAGACGTCACGGTTACGATAACTGAAGCAGTACATGTTGCTGCATCTGTAACAGTACAGATATATGCACCTGCAGAAAGTCCGGTTGCCAATGTTCCGTTACCACCGATCGGGAACCAGGAATACGTATAACCAGGTGTTCCGCCCGAAGCACTCACTAACGCTGATCCGTCAGATCCTCCAGCGCAAAGCGGATCTGTTTCAGAGACAAGAGTAACCGTCGGCGAACTTGTTGTTCCAACAGTCACCGTCTGCGTTGCTGTACAATTATTCGCATCGGTCACTGTGCAAGTATAACTACCGGCAGCAAGATTGGTTGCTGTTGCAGCTGTACCTCCGGATGGAGCCCATGAATAAGTGAACGATCCTGCTCCGCCTGAAGCTGTCGTTGTTGCGGTCCCGGTACTTCCTGAACATGAACTTGGTGTAGAAGAACCGGAAGTTGTGATCGCAGAAGGCTGCGTAATGGAAAAAGTTCTTGTCTGCGAACATCCATTTGCATCCGTTGCGGTGCAGGTATAAGTTCCAACACTCAATCCTGTTACACTTGTGGTTCCGTCACCGGTAGGATTTCCGGGAGTCCAGTTGTAAGTGAAACTTCCGGTTCCTCCTGTTGCCGCATTCACTGACGCTGCACCATTGCTTCCTCCGTTACAGGAGATATTCGTTTGTGATGACGCAGTTAATGTGATTGCTGATGGTTGCGTGATATTGAAAGTTACCGTTACTGTTGCTGAAGCATTATCCGTTACCGTACAGGTATAATTCCCGGCGCAGAGTGAAGAAGCGGTTGCGGCAGATCCGCCGCTCGGACTCCACGAATAAGTATATGGTGTTGTTCCACCACTCGCTGTTACTGTCGCACTACCGTTGCAAACACTGTTACAGGTGAGATTGGTTTGTGATCCTGAAGCGCTGAGTGAAGAAGCGCAGGAGTAATTCGTCATTGCGCCGGGTCCGCAAACATTTCCTGCAGTACTTCTTGACTGCACGTTTGCAGCAGCGGCAAGGTCATTCGCGGAAGGAGTTCTGTTTGAAGCACCGTTCGATAAAGCGTAATGCATGATCTGTCCGGATGCAATGACGTGCGCAAGTTGATGGCCATGCCCGAGTTCGTGCACCGCCACCGATTCAAAATCATATTGACTGCTGGAAGGCAATGATGGTCCGTATTGCCAGGTAAGCGGTGAGATGTTGCTTCCTTCATCGAAAATAATATCCAGCTCATTCACATACCATTGGATCGTTGGGCCGGAAGCGCAACCATTCCAGTAACTGTAACAAACACCGAGTATGCCGGCGGAAAGTGGTGCTGCGTTATCATTACAAATGCAATTCGTTCCATCACTGACAGCATCATTGATGGAAGTATTCGATCCAATGGTCCAATTGATACCGGTGTTACATCTCCAGGAATCAAAGGCACGCATGAAAGCTGCACGCTCGGACGCATTTCCGTCAACGTTCGCATTCATCTGCCAAGTGTATCCGCCCGAACCGTTATCATCAACATGATCCGTTTCATATGCTTCTGTTCCGCTGCCCGGATCGAAATTCACATTGAGCAATGCCCACGACACCGTGAGTGTGCCGGAACTTGTTGCGGTTGTTCCCTGCGTCACCTGGATCGTTCCGGTTCCGGCATTGGATGGAACTTTTACCTGGATCTGCGTGTTGCTCCATGAAACGATCTGGGTTGCCAATGGATTGATGTAGGTAGCTCCGCCATCATCTGCGTTCTTGAATCCAACCGTTCCGCTTCCCTGTAAAGAACCGAAACCGCTTCCGTTAATGGTGAGCGTGGTTCCTGTTCCTCCGGTGATCGTTGTCGGTGAAAAACTGGTGATGGTAACCGAGGCAGTATTCGGATTTCCATTATGCGCATAACTGTGAATGTCAAAATTCGAAACTGAAGTGTAGTGATGGCCGTTACCAACTACATCATAGACATCTGCTTCGATGTTGCTGTACGTATGAAACGGATCGCTCGCTGTTGAAGCATCAAGATCATATTTCAGGAATCCCTGCACCGAAGCATATGGCTCATACATCGGCAAACCGCTTTGTGAATTGAGTGTTCCCTTGATGTGATGCGGCGTTTCGCAAGTGAAAACACCAATATCACCAACTTCAAGATCGAGTGAAGGATCAACGGAGATCCTGTCGTATCCGACCGTTCCTCCTTCGGTGATGACATCAATGGAAGTGGTGCTGACCGATCCTTTGAAGATCTTGTACAGTTCAATGGTATTGGCCGTGTAGATCATGTTGTGCTGCACATTCCAATAAGAATTCTTTGCAGTTACTTTTCCTTCAACGATCAGGTCGGCTGCGCTGGTGCGTTGGGCGAGTGGAACTTCAATGATGGAACATTGGGTCTTTGCCGA
>DATJEX010000049.1:0-8859 GCA_035496135.1 Bacteroidia bacterium | reverse complement strand
ATTTCAACACCATCGAAGCATGGAAAATTGAGCCGGTAAGTGCAGGCGGACAGAATCCTGCTACGCAGAATTTCCAGTCGGCTCCCGTTCCTGATGTAACGACATTCACCGGTGGCGGCGGAAGTGATGACTTACCGTTCTGATCAGTCTTCGACAGGCTCAGCCTGACAATGGCATGAACAAGTCGTGGCTCAATCTGACAATTAGAAAGGACAAAATGCTGCATCAATTCCGGTGCGGCATTTTTATTTCTGATGATTTGGTAACTTTCATTCTCCAATGAAAAACTTTTCTCTCCTGGTATTCATTTTCTTTTTCGGCCGTGTCAACGCACAGCAGAACCTGGATTCGCTGAGCCTCGTCATTTTTCATCAGCTGGAACAGAGCGGTGATCTCGCGTGGGCGAAACACGATACAGCTACAGCACACCAGTTTTATTCGAAAGCCTGGGAAGGAAGAGCTTGGGAAAATGAATTGAAATACCGGTTGCAGAACATCGGTGATACGTCCTGTAAATTTGATACGGTGGTCAATCGTTTTTTCAAATTGTACAGCGATGGAAAAAATGCCCGCAAAGATCATTGTTGTAAAGCAGCGGATGAAGATTTCAGAATGGGAAAAGCGATCGCGCTTCGTCCCGGATATGCGCAACTGAAAGGATCGTGGTATTACGAAGAGGTGTGCCGTGAAATCAAATGGTACAAGCATCATCATTTCTGCTGACCGGAACATTGACCGATGAAAAAGATCCGACTTAATAAAACAGCAGGCCTTTCCCTTCGCGAACTCGAACTGCAATTGGCGAATGGCGGAACTTTTGTGATCTATGGTTACGTTGTTTCCATCATCGCATTGACTTTTCGACTGACTTCCGATCCGTATCTCATCAGCCCGGGTGAAAGAAGATCGTCTTACCGCAGAAAATACAATGTCATTACCTGTATCTTCGGCTGGTGGGGAATCCCCAAAGGATTCGTTTATTCCATTCTCATGCTGAAACTGAATCGCGAGAAAACGGTAGTAGATGTCACTCCCGAAATGAAGGAGAAGCTCATCCGCCAGTTCGCCGGGCGGAATGCGAGTGAAAAATTTGAAGAGGACATCATGCTCGATTTTACAGCGCCGGAATTGACGCGTAATGTAGCACAGCATAATTCATTCATCTCATGACACAGGCCGGCTATTCAGGAACTCCATTGGCAAAGAAGCTCGGCATCAAAGAAAATTGCCGCATGCGTCTCATCGGCGAACCCGAGAATTATTTCGATCTCTTTGATGATCTTCCTTCGGAAATAAAGATCCTCGATGATCTTGACACGAAGAAGGACATCATTCATTATTTCACGAAGCATGCGGGTGAATTGAACGACAACATGAAATTGTTGCGCAATGAAATAAAGGAAGACGGCGCGATCTGGATCTCCTGGCCGAAGAAAACATCGAAGATCGAAACGGATGTGGATGAACACGTGGTGCGCACACTCGCCCTGCGCAACGGGCTCGTGGACGTGAAAGTGTGCGCGATAGATGACGTGTGGAGCGGATTGAAACTCGTGATACGATTGAAAGACCGGAAGAAATAAAGTGAAACTGAAAAAGTGAGAATTCTTCCAGCCATTTCTCATTTATGATCATCGGAGGGTGAATTGCTTCCAACAGTCGAAAAAAAGGTATTAAGGGAAATTTTGGGGCGAAATTTATAGGTGAGAAGTAACCCGATGTTTCACTTTCAATCCTGTCCCCATGCAACGTACGATAAGAAGAGGAGCCAGAAAACCAGGCACAGAGAAAGATATCCGTAAAGTTGAGATCCGCCATCTTGTACTCAGTGATTATATGGGACTGCGTGATTCGATGGTAGAAGCGTACAAGTCATGGCACGGATCCGTCTGGACCGAAGAGAATATTCAGCAATTGCTGGAGATCTTTCCGGAAGGACAGGTCGTGGTGCTCGTGAATGGAAAAGTGGTGGGATGCGCGCTTTCGATCATTGTCAATTATGCGAGTTACGGCGACGATCACACCTACCAGCAGATCACCGGAAATTATACGTTCGGCACGCATCGCAAAGACGGTGATACACTTTACGGAATTGAAGTCTTCATTCATCCTGATTTCCGCGGATTGCGTCTTGCAAGAAGATTGTATGATGCGCGGAAGGAATTGTGCGAGAAACTCAACCTGAAAGCGATCGTCTTCGGCGGACGTATTCCGAATTACGCGGAACATTCCGGTTTGATGACACCGAAGGAATACATCAACAAAGTGAAGATGAAAGAGATCTACGATCCTGTCCTCACTTTTCAGTTGTCGAATGAGTTTCACGTGAAGAAACTGCTTGTGAATTATATGCCCGGTGACCAGGAGTCGAAAGAATATGCGACGCTGATGGAATGGAACAACGTGTTGTATGTCGAACATCCGAAAACATTGCAGCATCGCAAGACCATCGTCCGTGCGGGACTCATTCAATGGGAGATGCGTCCTTTCAGCGATCTCAATTCACTCTGCGAGCAGATCGAATTCTTCATTGATTCTGTTTCCGGTTACAACGCCGATTTCGCTTTGTTCCCGGAATTGTTCAACGCACCATTGATGGCTGACTTCAACCATCAATCCGAAGCGGAAGCCATCCGGAGTCTTGCTGAATTCACGGAACCATTGCGCGATCGTTTCATTGATTACGCGATCACGTACAACGTGAACATCATCACCGGAAGCATGCCGTTCATCAAGGATGGAATGTTGTACAATGTCGGTTATCTCTGTCGCCGCGACGGATCGATCGAACGTTATTCCAAGATTCACGTTACGCCGAATGAAGTCAGCGCGTGGGGAATCGTTGGTGGAAACCGTGTGAAAGTTTTCGATACCGACGCCGGAAAGATCGGCATCCTCGTTTGTTACGATGTGGAGTTCCCGGAATTATCGCGATTGCTCGCGCTGGAAGGAATGGAAATTCTTTTTGTTCCCTTTCTCACCGACACGCAGAATTCCTTCACACGTGTACGGGCATGTGCCATGGCGCGCGCTATCGAGAATGAATGTTACGTAGCGATCGCGGGTGGAGTAGGAAACCTTCCGAAAGTGCACAACATGGATATTCAATTCGCGCAATCGGCTGTATTCACTCCTGCGGACTTTTCTTTTCCGACGAACGGAATAAAAGCGGAAGCCACTCCGAATACAGAAACCGTTCTCATCGCCGATCTTGATCTCGATCTCCTGAAAAAATTACGGTCGAGTGGAAGTGTGCGCAATCTCCAGGATCGCAGAACGGATATCTATGAATTGAAAAAACTGAAACCGAACGGAAGATTGGAAATGCTGCAGAAATATGCGGACAACAAACCCGTTCTTCATTTTCTGAACCCGATCATTCTTTCCGATACTCCTATCGCAGATTATGGGCATCACGGTAAGAATGGCAGCCCGACTCATTGACATTTTTTGTCCCGGAATTTTTCCTCCAAAACTTTTGATCCGTTGAACATCGGGTAGTGTATCACTTTGCGTGGTGTCGAGGTGTTCCACCCGACACAGGCTTGAGCGCTGGCGGATGCAAAGTGAGACACTACCGAATAAAGTTGAGGTCCGTTGCAAACTCCTGTTTTGGTTATATTAGCTCAACCAAATCCTCTTTCCGATGAAAAAACTTCTACTTCTCATTCCGATTTTATTTTCATTTTATCTCGTGCACGCGCAATGCACGTCGTGTCTCATTCCATTCGTTTCTTCTTCACAGGCGACAGGTTCATCCACTTCGGTTACGATCCCTGCGCCGGCAGGAATTACACCGAATAATATTCTCATTGCTGCTATTCATTCCGGATGGTGCCAGGGCGGAAGTGTTACTCCTCCGGCCGGATGGACGCTGATCGGCAATACATCAAACACCGGTTCCGGTTGCGGTTCGGGTAACACCACTCCACAACTCTCGACATTTTATAAGATCGCAGGATCATCTGAACCTGCTTCGTACACATTCACCGGAACTACCACCCAACTTTTTGTCGGAGGAATTGTGGCTTACTCTGGTGTTGATGTGGTCAATCCGCTGAATGCAGCGAGCAATAACGGAAACCAGGATTCCTGCGGCGCGATCCGTGCGGCAAGTGTCACCACGACAAATTGCACAAGAATTGTTACCGTGTTTTTCTGCAGCGTGAACAATTGGGTGAACAATATTGTTCCGCAGGCATCGCTCACAGAACGCGTGGATGTCGGGAATACCGGAAATCATCCCTGGGGAAATGAGAACCTGGAGATATCTGATCAGTTGATGACGAGCACCGGAGCTACTGGCGGAAGAGTTGCAGCGCTCAATGGTTGTAACAGCGACGGTTGGGTGACGGGCGCACAGATGATCGCGTTGAATTGCGATTTGGCGCTTGATGTTGCGGATCCTGCATTAACAGAAGAAATTCAATTGATGCCGAATCCTTCGAATGGAACTTTTGAACTTGTTCTTCCGCATGTGAATGCGTGCAAATACCAGGTTGTGGATGCGCTCGGGAATGTAGTGCGAGAAGGTATGATCACGCAGGAACACAATTCATTCGATCTTTCGGAAGAAGCAAAAGGAATTTACTTTCTCGAACTTTCTGGCGCGCAGGGTACGGTTGTAAGAAAGATCGTGATCCGCTGATACAAAATCTATTGTTTGAAATTCTTCAGCTCCACTTTCTCTCCGTCAAATACCGCGTAGCTGCAAGGTTTGATCCAGTCGCCGAGATTGATGTAACGTGAATTCGGTCCGCATTCTTTGTCAATGGGAATGTGACGATGGCCGAAGATGAAATAATCGAAATGTGTTTCTTTCAGTTTCTGTTTACAGAACTGCATGAGCAATTCTTTTTCATCGCCGTGGTAAACCAGTTCTCCTTCTTTCTTCGTGAATCCCCTGAGCGAAATTTTCTGCGCGAGCCGCACCGCGAAATTCGGATGGAGGCGTGCGTAACACCATTGCAAGAATTTATTCCGGAAACCGGCTTTCATGAATTTGTACATACCATCGCCGGGGCCTAAGCCATCACCATGGCCGATGAAGAATTTCTTTCCGTTCCATTCGCGCGTGATGGGTGCGTGATACAATTTCGCGCCGCATTCTTCTTCCACGTAACCGAACATCCACATGTCGTGGTTGCCGGAAAAAATATGAACGGGAATTCCCGCGTCAGAAAACTCAGAGATCTTTCCGAGCAAACGGGTGAATCCTTTCGGAACAACACGCTTGTATTCGAACCACGCGTCGAACAGATCGCCCACGAGAAAAAGTTCAGCGCAATCCGGTTTGATCGAATCCATCCAAGCGGTTATTTTCCGCTCACGCGCCACGCTCGAAGCATGGTCGGGCGCGCCGAGATGAAAATCGGAAGCGAAATAAATTTTTCCGGATGGATTTCCGTTCATCAGAGTTGAATGCTGCTTGCGAGTGTTGTTGGATTGAAAGCGCCGATGTTGAACGTGAAACGAACGAGGTTTCCGAACTTGTATCCGTTCGCGTCGATCTCATCGTGAATGTCTTTCGAGTAGATCAGCGGGAAATACACATTGCAGAAATCTCCGCGGATGAGTGATACCTGTACTCCGCCGTCATATTCAAGATTTCCCCTGCCGGTATTCTGGTTCGAACCGATCGCACCATCGAAGAAGAATTTCACATGATTCAATAATTTATTCTCGAACGGAATAGGAACAGTGAAGTTGAACGCGCCGAGCCACTGATCGCACTGGCCATAGAACGTCGGAACTTTCAATCCTCCATCGGCCATTACCATCTGCTGTGCGAACAATCCGGTCTCTTCACTTCTTCCGAAAAAGACATTATCGAAGAGATAATCATCGTTGCCGATCCCGAGCGGGCCCCACGCGGCACTTCTGAAACGATACGGACCTGCATCCGCGACCGTTGTGTTCAGGAAAGTTCCTGCGAATAAACGGAAGTCGATGTTCTTTCCTTTCATGATCGTGAGATGGTAATTGAAAGTCGCCTGCAGTTTATTCATGCTTTCTCCCGATTGAAAATCAAGCGTGAGATCGTATGGATTCAGATGTCTTGCATTTTTCATTTGATAAGTCGCATCGAAGAACGTACGATCCACATCAACGATACTCGTTTCATGTCCGCCTGCAGTGGTCGTGTACGACATCGCGTTCGTGCGAAGGAGGATCTCGCGCAGGCGAAGGGATTGTGATACGGGACTGCGCGCGTAACTTTTCTGGAAATTGAACGAAACTTCGGGAGCGATCTTCGTGTATTCAAAACGACGGTCCGGAACAGGATCACCCTGCAACACATCAAACTCACTCACTTTGTAATAATGATAACTGTTGAGATTAGCACCGAGACGGAAATCATGAATGAATCCATCCGGTTTGAAATTCAGGAAAAGATCGGCGTGGCCAACAAGTGAATGATCGCCGAAGGAATACATCGGTACCGCTGTCCATTCAAAGATCTTTCCGGGAACAGCGTGATTGTAAACGGCTGCACCAAGCATGAACTTGTCGTACATGTTGAATCCCATCGCCGGCAACCAGAACAATTGTGTGCGTGTCGGATTGTCGAGACTTCCGGCGAACTGAACTTTGAGCGGTTCCATTTTCCGGAATATTCCGTGGTTATCGTAAGTGTTGTTTTTTCTGTTTACTTCCGGAATATTTTCAGGCTGATCGATGATGAATTGATCGTAATCACCCGCAGGAAAAAATACTGTTTCTTTATCACCAAATCCTTCATACCATATCGTTTGTACAACTCGTCCGTCTTTCATTCCATTTATACAGAACGGAGAGTTTACTTCACCTACATTATTAACTGTAATGCCATACTTACCGACCATGTCAGGATTGGTTTTACTGTCGTGAATGAGGAATGAACTGCAGATCTTATAATCGATCTTCTTATCCGTCTTGATGAGATCATCGAAGAACCAACTCAGATTTTTTCCGGAAACTCTTTCAAAACATTCGCGGATATCTTCCGGCATCGGATGTTTCAATTGCCACTTGTTGAAATAATCCTGGAAACAAGCGTCATAAAGTGAATCGCCGAGATAGGCACGGAGATAGGTGAAGATGACCGCACTCTTCATGTACACGATGGTTCCGTAATTGATCGTCGTGAAATCTTTCGAATGCGTTTCGATCGGCTGATCGATCGCCTGTCTCGCACAGAATGCATAACCCTGGTAATACTCCGCCGCGTGTTTGTAACGATCAAGATCGAACATGTGCGCAACCGCACTTGGCCCGCCTTTTCCGCCGACAAGCGCCGCTTCCGGGTATTTTGTCGCGACATAACGTTCTTCATTCGCAGAATTGATCCCTTCATCCATCCACGCGTGTTTACGTTCGTTGCTTCCGAGCATTCCGTAAAACCAGTTGTGTCCGACTTCATGCGTGATCACAATGTCAAGTTCAAGCGGATTTCCTGCCGCACCGATCACCGTGATGTTGGGATATTCCATTCCGCCGCCTGCACTCAGCGCACCATCAACCGCTGTACAAACGTCGTAGAGATAATCGCCGTTCCATTTGGAATAATAGAAGAGTGCGTCATTCACGTATTGCACGGCATCTTTCCAGACTTCAGCGTATTGATTCGTATACATCACCCATGTCGTGACTTTTTTTCCGGTGTGCGGAAGCGTGACCTCTCCTTTGAGCACATGATAACGCTTGTCGCAGAACCAGGCGAAGTCGTGCACATGTTCCTGGTGATAGTGAACGGTTTTGAATTCCTTCGACGACTCAGGAAATTTATCATCCTTCTTGTCGTAAGCGGAAATGTTTTTTGTCGCCGCCGCAATGCTGTCGAGGAATTGAACTTCCTGTGGATTGTCCTGGATATCTCCGGTCGCACCGAGTACATAATTTTTCGGAAGAGAAATGTAAACATCATACGTTCCGAATTCGGAATAGAATTCACCCTGGTTCAGGAACGGGATCTGTTCCCAGCCGTCTTTGTCGTAGACCGCCGGCTTCGGATACCATTGTGTGATCTGGTATTGCTGCCCGATATGTCCGAGACGCGAAATTTTTCCGCTCGGAAGATGAACGTGAAAAGGAGTGGTGATCGTGATCTGTCCTCCCGGAAGAAGCGGAGTATTGAGAATGATCTTCGCGATGTCGGGAGAATTCGGTTCGTACTCGAGTTTCACCGATTGTCCGTCCACTTTGAAATCGAGACTGTCGATCCAGCCGTGATCTTTCTGGCTCGCGTAATGCATGAATAAACTTCCATCCTGGATCAACTGTTGTCCAAGCGGCGTGTTGTCGTCCTTGTAACCATTCGGCCACAAATGCATGTAGATGAACGTAAGCTGGTCGGGCGAATTGTTCTTGTAATTGATCGTCTCATCTCCGCCGATCTCGTCTTTCGTGTCGTCGAGTTTCACATGGATCGTGTATTCGACGTCCTGCTGGAAATAAGGTTTGGAACTTGTCTGTGCGAATGTTGTTGCAGCAGCGGCAACAGCGAGTGTGGTCAGGAAATGTTTCATGCGTTGGTGTACTGTTTCTTGCGTTGCTTGTGTTCGTTGGTTGCTTGGTTTCTTGTGTTGGTTGATTGTGTTGCTTGGTTTCTTGTGTTTGATGGTTTCTTGTGTTTGTTGGTTGCTTGGTTTCTTGTGTTTGTTTTTATTGATGCATTCAACTTAAGTAACTTAAGCAACAAAGCAACTTAAGCAACCAAACAACACGTCTCGCTTCAGACGTCGACATATTCAAAAAAGTTACTTGACCGAAGCAGAATCACTGAACAGTTCGGCGAGTTTCGACGACAGGTCGTCACCACGCAAACCTTTTTCGATGATCCTTCCTTCTCTGTCAAGCAAAAATGTCTGTGGAATTCCT
>DATJEX010000048.1:0-8541 GCA_035496135.1 Bacteroidia bacterium | reverse complement strand
CGTTTGATTTGGAAGCATCGTTCTGGATCGCGTGGATCGCTGTGATCTTGGTGAGGAGAACAGCCTGTACCTGTGTCGTCTGTTGATCGGTCAGGTTCAGTGTTTTTTTCATTTGTTCGGCATGTGATTGAGCCAGATTCTCATCAGCGCTTTGCACGGTTTGTGCGTTCACCGTTACAAACGAGATCATCAGAACAAATAGAAAGAGGACTTTTTTCATTGGAATTTTTTTAGTGTTTGCAGTCATAAAGCTAATCCAAAGGAGGTGAATTTCCAAAAACGTTGACGCCGCAAATGCTTCATTTTCCAACAGCTCATGAAAAACATTTTTTGTTTTTATATTTAAATATTGTTGATAATCAGGCATTTACATCAATATCTGAAAATTGACCAACCACCTGTTTTACAACGAACAATGTTCATGCCAATAGAAAGCTGTCTGTTTACTTATTTTTGGGCATGTCCCTGATAAAAAATTCTCCTGCACTTCGATTCATTTTCCTGAATTGGGTTTGGTTTGAATACAGTTTGCTTGCGGCAATTCCGCTCTTCGGGATATTTGTACTGCATTGGTCGAGCGGTAATATCATTTACCTTTTCTACTTTGAGTTTTTACTGAACGGTATCTTCACGAGCCTGCGGATGATGTGTGCTTATCGAACGGATGGATGCCTGTGGCGTTTCCTCGCACCGTTAGTGTTCTGGTTCGCGTATACGATCATGACCCTTTTCTTTCTTTATACTACCAGCCATCTTTTTGAATCGGACGAACTGGAAATGGAATTCACAGAAGATAAAAAGTTGCTGTACGTGATCGCTGGTGTTTACATCTTCAATTTTATTTTCGGGTTCCTGTTTTCAGGGAATTACAAAAATACTTCAGCCGAACAGGAGTCGAATGCAACGTATATGAGGACATTTGTCCTGATCTTCATACTCTGGTTGATGGTCATACCATTTCACTGGATCAGCAATCCTGTCGTGGCGGCATACATTCTTGGTGCCAGTATCATTCTTGCGAAGAATATTTTCGGCCTCGCTTTTGCATTGTACCGGAACAAAAAAACACTCGCTGAAAATCTATGAAAAAATATTTTATTCTCGCGGCACTCCTGATCTCTTCAGTTGTCAGTGCGCAACAGGCCGCCTACCGGATCTACGAAGAAGGTCAGAAATTATTTGATGCCGGAAATTACGCGGAAGCCATCGCGAAGTTCGACGCCACGATCAAAGCGGACCCGGATTATTTCGAAGCGTATTGCGATCGCGCGCGTGCGAACATGGCGCTCGGGAAGAATGATCTCGCCGGTCCCGATCTCGACAAATGCATTTCACTCAACGCAAAATATTACCAGGGTTTCTATTATCGCGCGCAGCTGGAGCAGAAGAATGGAAGTGATGCTGCTGCGATAAAGGATTACGGAAGCGCGATCGCATTGAATACCGCATTGACCGATGCTTACCTGCAGCGCGGATCGTTGTTCATGAAAGATCCGGTGACCAATGGTGCAAAAGCGAAATCGGATTTTGATGCCGTGATCAAAGCTGATCCGAAAAATGCAGCGGCTTATTACCAGCGTGCACTTTATTACCGATCGATCAATGATCAAACGAACGCGTTGACAGATCTGAACAGTTGCATTACGAACGACGCAACGAATAAAGAAGCTTATTATCTGCGTGCTGTGATCGAATCAGCCCAGGCAAAAAATGACGCGGCCATCGCCGATTACTCCAAAGCGATCACACTCGGAAAAAATGATACGGATGTTTACCTCGGACGTGCTGCTGTTTATTCCACCGCAGGAAAGATCCCGGAAGCGATCCGTGATTACAGTACATTACTTGAAACACTTCATTCGCTCAATCCGGATCTCTATCGCAAGCGCGGCGAACTTTATTTTCAGCAGGCTAATTATCCGTACGCGGTGAAAGATTTTACCAAAGGATTGCAGCTGAAGCGTGATGATATCACACTCACGTATGATCGCGGGTTGACGTATTACAAAATGGGAAAAACAAAATTTCCTTCAGCCGAGATCGATCTGAAGAAAGTACTTGACCTCGATCCGAAGAATGCCACCGCTTCACGCACACTTGCTTCGATGTATTTCGATCAGCAGAAATGGCAGGATGCGATCGATGCGATCAACAACGCCATCAAAAATTCGGCGACCGGTGATGATTATGATCTGCGCGGGAAATGCTATTACCAGCTGAACAATAAAAAAGCAGCGTGCGATGATCTGACCAAAGCGGAATCGCTTGGTTGCAAAACAGCGGCCGCCGATCGGTTGAATGCCGGATGCAGGTAGAGACACCACGAGTGTTCGGGTAGTGTCTCACTTTGCGTGGTGTCGCGGTGTTACACCCGACACGGGCTTGAGCGTTGGCGGATGCAAAGTGAGACACTACCGGGGCCCGGGGCAATGTGTCACTACCAACTATTTTTCTTACCTTAGAATACACACACAACTCCCGATTTCTTGAATTTTCTCAAAACGTACATGTTTCATGGACTGGTGATCTTTTTCACCTTATCCGGCGCGTATGCTCATGCGGGGTCGGTCGATTCGGTCAAGGTCAGTCCGAAGGCGGCTGCGATCATCGCGAGCGTGGATGAGATGAGCGAACCGGAATTGGTGCTCATCATGGATTCATTGCTGGATGCCGGAACTACAGAGAAAGTTCTCATCAAAGTGTTACAGCAACGCATCGCCGATCTGCAAAGCACTTATGTCAAGAATGATCCGGGCGCGTTCGCTTTTTATCCGTCAAACAGATTCTATGGATCGTGGGACACACAACATTTATTTCCTTACAGCGACAGTCTTTACAAGAGCGACACGTTAACGGAACTTGATCTCTCGCCAGGCATTTCAGGCGATTTTGTTTTTCCGTTCAACGGCCCGATCACTTCCCCTTACGGATGGAGAGACACGGCTTTTCATCGCGGTGTGGATATCGATCTGAATTATCGCGATACAGTTCGCGCCGCATTCGCAGGAATGGTTCGCTTCTCGGGGAATTGTGGAGGCTACGGGAACGTCGTGATCATTCGTCATTACAATGGACTTGAAACGGTGTATGGACATCTGTCGCGATTGAAAGTGAAGCCCGGCGATCTTGTGAATTCAGGTCAACTCATTGGTCTCGGCGGATCCACGGGCCATTCCACCGGAACACACCTGCATTTCGAATTGCGTTTCCGCGGAGTTGCTTTCGATCCTGCTTATGTCATCGATCTGAAAACGCATCAATTGATCACGCAGAATTTTTCATTGGTGAGAACGAAACAGGGATTCGCTGTGCGCCCCGATGGAATGGAATATCACACGGTCGTTCGCGGAGACAATTACACCAGGATCACACAGCATTACGGAATTTCCATCACACAGATGAAAGCGTACAACGGTTGGGACGGATATGTAAAACTGAAAGCAGGGATGCAGGTACGCATTGCGCCCCCGGCCGAGATCAGGGAAGGATTATGAAGCTGACAGGTGATGCGGGAACGATCCGCGATGAATTGAAATTGATGCTCAGTAAAGATCTTCCCGGTGAGTCGGCGCAATTCCGGATGACTGCGCGCGAAAAGATCACACTCGAACAGCATCTCGACAAAAGGCCTGATCACCGGAAGAGTGCTGTGATGCTCCATCTTTTCATGAAGGAAGGAGAATTGTTCACGATGATCATCCGTCGCCCGGATTATGACGGAACGCACGGCGGACAACTCGCTTTGCCGGGAGGGAAAATGGATAAAGAGGATGAAGATCTGCTTGCTACTGCCATTAGGGAAACAAGAGAGGAAGTGAATGTGCGTGTGCTTCCGCAGAACATCATTGGAAAACTCACACCGGTCTATATTCCCGTCAGCAATTTTCTCGTGCAGCCGTTCGTCGCTTTTCTCGATGCGGTTCCTGAATGGAAAAAGGATGAAGCGGAAGTTGCGGAGATCATCGAAGTGCCGATGAGCCTTCTGCTGGATGAGCGCGTCAAAACAAGAAAACGTATTTCTATCGGCGCGCACATGTTCGTGGAAACACCGTGTTATGATCTGAATGGTAATTTACTGTGGGGAGCGACGGCGATGATCTTTTCGGAACTGGAAGAGATGATGAAGCGGAAATAAAAAAGCCCGGTTGTTTGCCGGGCCTTGTGATCAATGATCTTTTTATTTTCTGGTGATGTCCACCACCGAATTATCGAAGCAGAGATAATACGTGCCTTTATCAAAATCGGAGAGATCGATCTTCGAGCCCATTCCTTTCAGCACTACATTCCCATAGCCGTCATACATTTCATAAAGTGATTCCCCTGAGAGCGTGATGATCTTTGAATCGGAAGATTGTGTGAAGGTGAGCGCTTTGAGATCTTTCGGAGTGAACGTCACTTCGGGAGAATATTTCACTTCCTTGCCAAAGCCTGTTTGCTTTACACGGAACCTGTTCTCACCTGCAATCGGTGTGACCTGGAAAGAATAATTATTGATGGTTGCATTGCCATTTCCCTGGACTTCTCCAACGTAAACCCATTTGCTCCAGCGATACTGTTCAATGATGAAAGGAAGCGCGCCACCTTCATTCTTGGTGGTCCACGTAAGCATTCCCGATGCTGAAATAGCGATGGCAGTTGTTTCAAAAGTAGGACGTGGAGTGAGCGCATCCGGATTCAAAACGCGTGGCTCGCATCCGTCTTTGTGAAAGATCTGTACTTCTACTTTATCCCCGGTTTTGAGATTGTGTGAACTGAGGTCGATCTCGAATGCGGATGAATTCACTTCATCCGTTGTACGTTCTCCATTCACATAAACTTCGTAAGCGCAGAAACCAACTCCGGAGCTGCTGAAGGAGTTCTGTACATAGAGATTCTTGTTCTGGTATTTTCCTTCCACGATCAGTGTACCGTTATCCGCGTTGCAGAAAACAGTAAGGAGAAGAGAAAGAATGATGAGTGTTGAGCGCATTGTCGATGAAAAAGTTGTTAGGATGACTTTTTACAGAATGCGAATTTACCCAAAATGCCCTTGGAAGTCAAGTAAATCTGTTAAAAAAGAAGGTTGGTGGGATTATTATATTGTTTCGTCGACAGAAAGCAGTTGTACGTCCAAATATCTGGAAATCAATGATTTCTCATGTTTTTCAGAATGAATGACAAAGTTGCGAGGACCACGATGACCGTTAGCAACACTTTCCAAACTCCTGTATAATTCTTCTTGTTGGTGTCTTTGTCCTTCCGGTACGACCAAATAAGCGCCAGTGTGAACGCGCATACAAAAAAGATGACGAAGTAGATCTGTCCCTGTGAAAAATGCATGACACGAAGATAGTGAGTTTGAAAGACCGGTGAACTGAAAGTTGGAAAGTCGCACCGATCCGGATTTTACTCATGCGGGTTTCTGCTAATTTTGGAAATGATGAGGCGGAATCTGCTCCTTGTTTTTTTACTGATCAGTGTTTGTCATCTGTACGCGTGCAGGATCGAAAAAGGATATGCTGCGCTTTACCGTTACGATTATTTCAAAGCACGTAAACTTTTCATTGCAGCCGAAAAGAATCACCCGGTAGAAGCTGGCTACGGGCTTGCCGTTATTTATTCGAGGACAGATAATCCTTTCCACGATGTTTCGCTGGCGCATGCTTCGATCATGATCAGCACATGGAACATCGGTAATGAAAAGCAAAATAAAAAACTGAAACGGAAAGCGATGGGAATTTCAGACTCGGTGATCACCGCTCTGAAAATGAAGATCGATACGATGGGATTCCAGGTTGCGTTACAGAAGAATTCCGAAGAAGCGATGATCATTTACCTCGACGATTATTGCGGATCTGTATTGACAGACGAAGCCATCACGACGCGCGATCATCTTGCTTTTGAAAAAGCGCGGCAACTTTCCACCTGGCAGGGCTATCTCGATTTCGCGAATAAATATCCGCAGGCCAAACAACACGACGCTGCCATCGCAGCATATGAAAGTCTGTTGTTTGAAACATTCACCGCTGGGGGAACCATCGATGCATACTCGAAATTCATTGCAACTTATCCGTCGAGCCCTTATTCCACACAGGCGGAAGATTCTGTTTACAAACTTTCCGTTCCGGATCACAACATCGCCGAGTACAACAAATTCATTCACACATATACTGCGAATAAAAATGTTCCCGACGCATGGAAAAAACTTTACGCGCTGTATACGTCCGACGGAAAATCGACCACCATCGCCCAGTTCTGGATCGACTATCCTGATTTTCCATTCAAGGAAACGATCAGTGAGGATCTGCGTTTGTCCATGACCACATTTTATCCTGTGCGTTCGTTCGCGAATGACCAGGAACGCTGGGGATTTGTCGACAGCACGGGAAAGGAAATGATCAGCTGCGGCTATTCCTGGGTCGATTTCTTTTCTGACGGATATGCCGCCGCTTCAGATGTGAACGGGAAAACAGGTTTCATTTCGAAGAATGGAAAAACAGCGATCGCATTTGTTTACGATGATGCAGATCCATTCCGTAAAGGTGTCGCGCAGGTTCACATTGGCGACAAAGTCGGACTCGTGGATAAGGCAGGTCACCTGATACTTCCTGTTGAATATGATGAGATCTCCGATTTCGTGGAAGCACGTGCAGTGATCTCGAAGAACGGGAAGTATGGTTACATCGACATGTACGGGAATGAAGTGGTGGAATGTGTATATGAAAAAGCGGGCGATTTCTCCAATGGAATGGCGTACGTGGTCGACAGTTCGAAATACGGTTTCATCGATCGTTCGGGAAAAATGCTCATCCAGCCGCAATTCGAATGGGTGGAAGATTTCACCGATGGTGTGGCACGCGTCCAGGTGAATGGAAAATTCGGATTGCTGCGCAGCGATGGACAACTCATTCTTCCCTGCGAATACGATCTCATCGCGCACTTCTCTGAGGGTTACGCGCTCGTGGTGAAAGATGAAAAGTGCGGTTATGTGAAACGCAACGGGCAGATCGCTATTCCGCTTCAGTTCGATTACAACAAAATTTCATTGGGAGAATCACCTTTCACGAGTGGAAAAGCGAAAGTAATGGTGGATGAAAAATTCGGTATGATCGACACGACGGGCAAGATCGTCATCCCGAAAGAATTCGAAGATGTTCAGTCCTTCCATTGCGGATTGGCTGCAGCGAAGAAAAAAGGAAAGTGGGGTTATATCGATGCGCAGGATAAACTGAAAATTCCTTACACGTGGATCCAGGCGTGGTCATTCAGTGAGAATCTCGCACGCGTGATGACGGATGATGGAATTGGATTCATTGACACGAAAGGAAAAATGGTGATCGACGCGAAATATGAAGACGCTTCTGATTGCGAGAACGGATACATCCGCGTGAAAGATGAGAATGGCTGGGGACTCATCGACTCAAAAGGAAATGTGGTGGTGCCGTGCAAATACGACAAAATAGAATTCCTGGACGGACATGAACTCCAGCTCGAGCGCAACGATAAATTCGGATACTATTCCATCACCCGGTGTGAATTCATCTGGAAAGAAGAAGGCCTGGAGTAGGGAAGATTGCGAATTTTACAGATATACGGATTACAGATCGTGCGGATCAGAGTCCGCTTCGGTACGATCTGTAATCCGTATATCTGTAAAATCTGTAATTCTCCCTTTTTATTTTTTCATCGACATCTGGATCAGTTTCCAGATAAGGATCAACGGCAACGCGATGATGATGATGGTCAGGAGGATGGTGAGTTTCGGATAATAACTTCCATCGAACATGCTCGCCTGCCAGGAGATCAATTGTGGAACAGGAGGAATATCGGCGAAGAAGAACCAGATGGCCAGGCCAAGTGATACGATCGCGATCGCACCCGTTACCGGATCTGTCTTCTTTTTCGGACGCGGAGGTTGTGGTGTATAAGGAGGGATCGGATTCTGTTGCGGATTTCCGCTGTTGGGGTTTGGAGGAGTGTTTTCCATTGGGAACGAATTACAAATTACGGATTACAAATTACAAGAATATCACTTCACAAACAAAGACGATGTCAATATTTGTAATCTGTAATTTGTAACCAGGTAATTATTTCAAACGGATCTTCTGGCCGATATGCAGCGTGGCGCTGGAAGAAATGTTATTGAGCGCACACAATTTGGCAACCGTGGTGTTATTCTTCAACGCGAGCGCGTAAAGTGTATCACCACTCTTGATCGTGTAATAAGTCGCTCCGGCAGGAATAGTTTGCCGCACCACGGTGGAAGTGGTACTCGTCTTTGGTGCCGTTTTCACAACGGTAGTTGTTGAAGCATCTTTTTTAAGGGGAACAGTAGACGTCCCTCCGTCAAACGTTCCATTGTCTTTGGTACACGATGTTCCTCCGCCGGGCATCACCGGATCCGGAACAGCTGCCATGATCCGTTTCGCTTCAGCCGTCGCGTAGTGCGCGCCACCTGGCGTATAATACGTGTACCAGGTCTTCTTTTTCTTCTTGGAATAATGACGGATCTTGTAAGTCTTCGCGAGATATTTGAAATCCGATTTGCAGAGATTGTAAGTG
>DATJEX010000047.1:0-6739 GCA_035496135.1 Bacteroidia bacterium | reverse complement strand
CACATCGGCATCCGTCGCGATGACGATATTGTTGTAACGCAGATTCTCCAATCCATCTTCAATATCAAGCGCGGCCTGTATCAGGTTGAATTCCTCATTCTCATACACCACTTTTTTCGTGAGTCCGTATGCGTTGAGTGGTTTTCCTTTGAGACTGAACACCGCCTGCGTATTCACATCGCGCGATTTGGTGATAGATCCGCTCGCCGAATCTCCTTCGGTGATGAACAGTGTTGAACCGAGACGGCGATCATCTTTCATATCGTTCATGTGCACACGGCAGTCGCGCAGTTTACGATTGTGCAGATTCGCCTTCTTCGCACGATCGCGCGCGAGTTTCTGAATGCCGGAAAGTTCTTTCCGTTCACGTTCGCTCTGGAGAATCTTCCGGTGAAGCGCATCGGCCGTCTCCGGATTCTTGTGCAGATAATTATCCAGTGATGTTTTGAGAAAATCGTAGAGGAAGGTGCGCATCGAAGGGCCTTTCGGGCCGACATCCTGCGATCCGAGTTTTGTTTTTGTCTGCGATTCAAAAACAGGTTCCATCACTTTCACCGCGATGGCCGCGACGATCGATGTGCGGATATCATTCGCTTCGTATTCTTTCTTCAGGAAATCGCGGATGACCTTGATATAAGCTTCGCGGAAAGCAGCCTGGTGTGTTCCGCCCTGCGTGGTGTGCTGGCCATTGACGAAAGAAAAATATTCTTCCACGTATTGCGTATCGCTGTGCGTGATCGCCACTTCAATGTCTTCGCCTTTCAGGTGAATGATCGGGTAAACGATCGGTCCGCTGAGATTTTTCTGAAGCAGATCGAGCAAACCATTCTCTGAACGGATCGGATTTCCGTTGTAATAAAGCGTTAGCCCTGTGTTGAGGTACGCGTAATTCCACAACATACGCTCCACGTATTCATTGATGTAATGATAATTCGTGAATACTTTTTCGTCAGGTGTGAAAGAGATGATCGTTCCGTCCGCTTCATCAGAAGATTTCACGCGTTCATCCGATTTGATGTCGCCGCGTTTGAATTCGGCTGCTTTTGATTTTCCTTCGCGGATCGACTGCACGCGGAACCAGGAAGAAAGTGCATTCACTGCTTTTGTTCCCACACCATTCAGTCCAACCGATTTCTTGAACGCTTCGGAATCGTATTTCGCACCTGTATTGATCTTGGAAACACAATCAATCACTTTTCCCAATGGAATTCCGCGTCCGAAATCGCGAACACTCACCGTGCCTTCTTTGATCGTAATGTCAATTCTTTTTCCATGCCCCATCACGAATTCATCGATGCAATTGTCCACCACCTCTTTCAGGAGCACATAAATTCCGTCGTCGGGCGAAGAACCATCACCGAGTTTTCCGATGTACATACCGGGGCGAAGACGGATGTGATCGTTCCAGTCGAGTGACTTGATACTGTCTTCGTTATAATTCGATTTTTCTGCCATAATTATTTTTTTATTTGGTAACGACGCTAAGCTTAGCATCCTTACCATCAAAACATCATTTTTACACCAGTGAGCACAAGCATTTCAAAAAACCAGGCGAGCAATGCGCAGAGGAGAAAGAAAAAATAATTGATGTATCTCCACGCGCCATTCTCATTGGCGAATGCTTTCCAGCGTTTTTTCAGGATCTTAAAGAACAATGTTCCGAGAAAATACGGAACGAAAAACCAGATGGTAAGAACAAAAAGGATGCTCAGCAGTTCTGACATGCCTACACATTGAATCTGAAGTGCATGACATCACCATCCTGAACTACGTATTCTTTTCCTTCTATTCTCACTTTTCCGTTGTCACGGCAAGCCGCTTCGGAACGGAACTGAACAAAATCGTTATAGCTGATCACTTCAGCTTTGATGAATCCTTTTTCAAAATCAGTATGGATCACTCCGGCCGCCTGCGGAGCTGTCATTCCCCTGTGGATCGTCCACGCTCTCACTTCTTTGACGCCCGCAGTGATATACGTTTGCAGATCGAGCAAACGATACGCAGCATGAATGAGTTTATTCACGCCGGGTTCGTCGAGCCCGATCTCGGCGAGAAATGCTTTGCGGTCTTCGTAACTCTCGAGCGCGGCGATCTCCGCTTCCATTGCTGCAGTGATGATGAGTACTTCCGCATGTTCCGCTTTCACATTTTCCATCACCGCCTGCGTATGCTTGTTTCCTGTTTTCACCGAAGCTTCATCTACGTTGCAGACATACAGAACCGGTTTCAATGTGAGCAGATGCAGATCCTCGATCAGTTTTTCATCTTCTTTGGCGATGGCCACTGTCCGCGCCGATAATCCTTTCAGCAATGCTTCATTGATCTGGGAAAGTATCTCGTACGTTTTCTTCGCTTCTTTATCTGCTCCCGTCTTCGCCTGTTTTTCGAGACGTTTCATCCGCTGTTCTACCGACTCCTGGTCTTTCAGCTGCAATTCCATATCGATGACTTCCTTGTCACGAACCGGGTTCACACTTCCATCCACATGCACCACATTCGGATCATCGAAACAACGGAGCACATGAAGAATGGCATCCGTCTCGCGGATGTTGGCAAGAAATTTATTTCCCAGTCCCTCGCCTTTGCTTGCGCCTTTTACGAGTCCGGCAATGTCGACGATCTCCACCGTTGTGGGAACGATCTTTTCGGGATGAATGAATTCAGAAAGAATATTGAGCCGTTCATCGGGAACAGTGATCACGCCGATGTTCGGTTCGATGGTGCAGAAAGGAAAATTGGCAGCCTGGGCTTTTGCGTTGGACAAACAGTTGAACAATGTTGATTTTCCAACGTTAGGCAATCCAACAATACCGCATTTTAAAGACATAATTCAGGTTTCGGGTAATAAAGAACGGGAAGGTACCGCCTTCAAGGGGGCAAAATTACCATTTCATTTTTTTTCGCTTGGTGAATGTAGGTTGCTAACACTCGTAGTTTTCAACAAGACCCCAATGTTATTAACAAGAACGCCCATTATTTTTTCCAAATGGCGAATTCACTTGTCTGAAAACCTGTTTACAGATTTTTGTCAGCCAGCGTTGATGCAAACCGGAAATATCTGAATTTTCGCCCCGGAAAATGACGACAATTGCCACACAGGTATTCCCAACAGAAATCATCAGCCCGGTTATGACAACACCCGAATTGGAAAAGATCTGCTCACAGGTCAGAAGAGATATCGTTCGAATGGTGCACGCCGTGAATTCGGGCCACCCGGGCGGATCACTTGGTTGCACCGAATTCTTTGTGTCGATGTATTTCGGGATCATGAAACACGATCCGAAAAATTTCAAGATGGATGGCATCGGCGAAGACGTTTTCTTCCTTTCCAACGGACACATTTCTCCTGTTTTCTACAGCGTACTCGCACGATCCGGATATTTCGACGTGAAAGAGCTCGCAACCTTCCGGAAACTGAATTCAAGATTGCAGGGACATCCAACTACGCACGAAAATCTTCCGGGCGTCCGCATAGCTTCCGGTTCACTCGGACAGGGCATGTCGGTGGCGATCGGTGCTGCACTCGCTAAGAAACTCAACAACGATAAACAACTTGTTTTCTCCCTGCACGGTGACGGAGAACTGGATGAAGGGCAAGTGTGGGAAGCGGCCATGTCGGCAGCGGCGCATAAAGTGGATAACATGATCTGCACGGTTGATGTCAATGGCCAGCAGATCGACGGTCCGACTGATAAAGTCATGCCGCTTGGTGATCTTGAAGCTAAATTCAAGGCTTTCGGCTGGGATGTATTGAAAATCGCAAATGGGAACGATCTTTCCGAGGTGATCTCCGGAATTAAAAACGCCATTACTCATACTGGAAAGGGCAAATCTGTCGTTATACTGATGAAAACAGAGATGGGTGCCGGTGTGGATTTCATGATGGGCTCTCACAAATGGCACGGAGTCGCGCCGAATGATGAGCAATTGGCACAGGCTTTGAATCAGTTACCGGAAACCATCGGAGACTATTGATGATGAAATCACTTACCAGGAAAACCCTACTTCCCTTATTCATCTTCTCACTATTCCTGTCTGTTGCTCCATTGCGGGCGCAAACGTCCACGTACACGCCCCAGTTGACGAGAATACTTTTTGTATTCGACGCGTCATTTTCCATGTACGGAACGTGGCAATCAGGATCGAAGATCGACATCGCGAAGAGACTGCTCGATAATTTTCTCGACAGTTTGAAGAATACTCCGAATCTCGAATTGGGTTTGCGCTGTTACGGACACCAGCACGCGCTCGTTCCTACACGCGACTGCGAGGACACGAAACTTGAAGTTCCCATTCAGAAACTTTCCCTCGCCATTCCGGCGATCAAAACGAAACTTGACGGAATTGTTCCGAAAGGGACCACGCCTATCGCCTACTCGTTGGGCGAATGCGCGAATGATTTTCCGAATGACGGAAAGAAGACAAGAAATATCATCATTCTCATCACCGACGGAATTGAAGAATGCGGCGGTGATCCGTGCGCTGTTTCACTTGCATTGCAGCAGAAAGGAATTGTACTCAAACCATTTGTCATCGGCGTTGGACTGAATGGCGATTATCAGTCGCTCGGATGCATCGGAAGATTTTATGATGTGTCTGAAGAATCCACCTTCACGAACGTGCTGAACATTGTCGTTGCGCAGGCGCTGAACAACACAACCTGCCAGGTGAATCTGCTCGACATTGCGTCGCAACCTTCTGAAACCGATGTTGCGATGACCTTCTACGACCAGGAATCGGGTGCTGTGCGATATGATTACATGCATACGATGAACAATCGCGGTGTTCCGGACACGATCATTCTTGATCCATTGAGCACGTACAAACTCGTTGTGCATACGATCCCCGAAGTCGTGAAAGAAAATATCACGATCATTCCGGGAAAACACAACATCATTTCAGTTGATGCGCCCCAGGGATATCTGAATCTGCAGGTGGCTGGTGTGAATAATTATTCGCGGCTGGAATGCATCATTAGAAAAGCAGGAACCACCGCCACGATCAATGTGCAGGATTTCGGCAAACAGGAAAAATACATTGTTGGAAAATACGACATCGAGATCCTTTCGCTTCCTAGAATTTACATGACGAATGTGGATGTAGGACAAAGCAAAACGACGCTCATACAAATTCCCCAGGCGGGAATGGTGACATTCGCAAAACCTGCTGAAGGCACAGGACAGATTTTACTCGAGAATAAAAACAGCCTCGATTTTGTCTGCAACCTGAACAGTTCGATCCTGAATGAAAGCGTGGTGTTGCAACCCGGAAATTATCGCGTTGTTTTCCGAACGAAATCCGCGCACGAAACCATCTACACCAAGGAAGTGAAATTCAAGGTGGATCCTGGTGGACAGATCACGGTGAAATTGTATTAATCATGGTAGGGACACGAAGCTTCGTGTCCCTACCAATTCAAAAACGCATGAAATACACAGCTACTGAAAAAAAAGACACGCGTTCCGGATTCGGAGCGGGGCTTTCTGAACTCGGAAAGAAAAATAAAAATGTTGTAGCGCTTTGCGCCGATCTTACCGGTTCGCTCAAGATGGATGCGTTTCAGAAAGATCATCCCGATCGTTTTTTCCAGGTGGGAATTGCGGAAGCAAATATGATCGGCATCGCGGCTGGGATGACCATTGGCGGAAAAATTCCGTTCACCGGAACGTTCGCCAATTTTTCTACCGGCAGAGTTTATGACCAGATCCGCCAATCTGTTGCGTATTCAGGAAAAAATGTGAAGATCTGCGCATCGCATGCCGGGCTCACACTCGGTGAAGACGGAGCTACGCACCAGATCCTCGAAGACATCGGACTGATGAAAATGCTTCCCGGAATGACGGTGATCAATCCATGCGATTACAACCAGACCAAAGCAGCTACCATTGCCATTGCTGAACATGAAGGGCCTGTTTACCTCCGCTTCGGTCGTCCATCCGTTCCGAATTTCACACCTGCCGATCAGAAATTCGAGATCGGGAAAGCGTTGCAATTGACAGAAGGAAAAGATGTTTCGGTCTTCGCAACGGGCCATTTGGTCTGGAAAGCGCTGGAAGCCGCTGAATTGCTTGAAAAACAGGGTATATCCGTTGAAGTAATAAACATCCACACGATTAAACCTTTGGACGCAAAGAGCGTCATACAATCGGTAACAAAGACCCGATGCGCAGTTTCGGCTGAAGAACATAACCGTATCGGCGGACTTGGAGAAAGTATCGCAGGATTACTTTCGAAAGAATTGCCAACTCCGCTCGAGATGGTTGCCGTGAACGATTCATTCGGAGAAAGCGGAACGCCCGACCAGTTGATGAAGAAATACGGGCTCGACACTCCGGATATCGTGAACGCTGTTCTGAAAGCGATCGCAAGGAAAAAAGCATAAAGGATATTCTCTTTATCTTATGCTGTGCAAAGGGTTTGAAACCAACATTGCACGGCATTTTTTATGAACGATCTTTCAGATAAGCATCTCATCGAAAACTTCCGCGACGAAAAAACGCGGCAGCCGGCTTTTCGTGTCATCGTGGAGCGTTACCAGAAAAAATTATACTGGCACATCCGCAGAATGCTGATCGATCATGATGACACGGATGATGTGCTGCAGAATGTCTTCATCAAAGTGTGGAAAGGCCTGGATGGTTTCAAAGAAGATTCGCAGCTCTATACGTGGTTGTACCGCATCGCCACCAATGAAACCCTCTCTTTCATCAGGCAGCGTAAAGCAGATTTACAGGTACGA
>DATJEX010000046.1:0-4740 GCA_035496135.1 Bacteroidia bacterium | reverse complement strand
GACTGTTTCTGCAAACCGGAATCATTAAGAATAGCAGTGTACCCGAAAAACTCTCCGGGGTTGTGAATATTCGAAATGAATTCCTTTCCCGATTCGTTCGTTCGGAAAATTTTGATTTTACCCGACACCACGAAATACAGGTGAACCGCGCTGTCTCCTTCCGAATAGACCAGATGTTTGTTCTTTATTTTTTTTACCGCATGCATTGCCGTGAGCCGGCTGATCTCATCAAATGTAGAAACCTCTCCCATGAATTCTTCCAGTTTCTTCAGCTTGACTTCCACTTTCTGTTTCAGCTGTTCTCTTTTCTTCAGTTTACTTTCAGCGATACGCAGCAATTCATCAGCTTCGAACGGTTTGTTCAGGAAATCATCGGCGCCGAGATCCATCGCTTTCCTGAAATCTTTTTTATCGTGGCTCCCCGTAAAAAAAACAAAGGGAACTTCTTCCAGCTCGGGAATATTTTTCATGGCTCTCAATACACCATAACCGTCAAGTTCGGGCATAAAAATATCGCAGAAAACAAGGTCCGGATGTTCTGCCATGGCACGCTCCAGGCCTTCTTTTCCGTTATTAGCCACAGACACATTATATCCGGCAAGCTTCAGCAGCTCCGTTGTATTGTCCAGCATCAAACGGTTGTCCTCGATAATGAGAATAGTGCTCTTCATAATACAGTTGGGGGAATGATCGGGAATAATACTTCGCAAGACATACAGCAAAAAAAAAGGTTTTGTTACACCTTCCGAATGATCAATCGCAAAAGGAGCCGTGATGTTCCGCATTTTGTATTTCGCATTTTCCTGATTGCTCATTTCCAAAACCGGTTCATTCGCAATTGCATTTGTAAATCACAGGCCATTCCCGCTGATGCAATGGTTGATCGGGGCATGTAAAAGCTTCAGCCAGCAGCGCGAAAAAGGACTAAAGCCTGAATATTTTTTTTGTAAAAAGATAGGGATTGATGAAATTGAGATAGAGTATGAAAGCTCCCATAATGCCGAGCTTTTCTCTCAGTTGCCGGCTTCCCCGGGCCTTTCTGACCAATTTCTTCAACCTCCTCACATTCCAGACCGAGATGGAACAGAAAGCAATTACACAGGCTGTGCTGATAAAGGCAACAGCGGAGCTGTTCATGGTGAATACATTGAGCGTTGCAATAATGACGATCAATGAAAACCCTATGATGACAAAACTTATCTTCTGCATCATGTCTGATCCTGTGAAATAACCGATGATACCGGCAAGACTGAACATCAGCGATACGACGAGGTAGGTGAAGTAGATCGACATGTCGGCGTAGGAAATAAAAAGGATGCACTGACTGAATCCCATCAACATGGAATAAAGCAGGAACATGGATACGAGAAGATAATAGGGAAAGCGGCTGATCCGGATGAACAAGAGTACTGCAAAAGCAAGAGGCAGCAGCAGCAGCACGTAACCGGTCGGAGTAGGTTCTCCACCTGTTATCAGTGTACGGAACAAAAAAGGAGTGGAATAAGTTATATAAGCGGTAAGTGAAGTGGTCGTTAAGCCCACCCACATCCACCCGAACAAACTGTTAGGATATACCTTGCTGGTAAGGTTTATCGCCTTCTCTCTTAGTTTTGACCCAACCGTTCTCATGTTTTTCCTCTAAAAAGCGAACAATACAGATTTCTTCTGTTCAAAAAAACGACAATTCATCCCGTTAAAGGAGGAATACCGTCACAAATTCCTGTGATACTTTACTGATCATGAAAGCGAATGGATCTTATTCCTTTTTCAACTTTCCTTCCCACTCCGCTTCTGTTTTTCCGGCGGATAGAAATGGCCTGCAGGTATATCGGTCCAATGTGGTATAAACGTCTGATGTCCCTTCACCGGCCTGTGCGCTGGCTCAAATTGATACAATACAGAATGACACGCCGTTCTTCCGTATGAATGTTATATTTGTATGTAGCCAAAAACGCGCGCTTTACCTATGAAATCCGGATTACCAATCCTCTTCATTCTTTCTCTTTTTCTCGCTTCCTGCAGCGACACACCCACCGGTAAATTCAAAGAAGATTCTACCGCGAAAGTCAGTATCGACACCACGCTTAAATTCCTGAAAGAGCCGAAACCAACGGCATGGGATCCTTCCTGGTCGAAGGACAATGTCGTGGTTTATCACTGGAAATCGGCGCCGAGCGGACTGCATCCGACCAATGACCTGATGTTGAGCGCAACCCGTGTCCTCATGGAATACACGCAGGGATTCATGGTGAACGCCGACCTTGAAAACCTGGTCACACGCCCGCAGCTCTGTAAATCGCTTCCTGTTGCTTCAGCCGATGGACTCACCTGGACGTATGAGTTGCGTGATGAACCGACTTGGGATGATGGCGCACAACTTTCAGTCGATGATGTCATCTTCACACTCAAGGCGTGGGAATGCCCGCTCACCAATGATGCGTATGCGCGTTCTTCGATCGACAACCTCATTGACATCAAAAAAGATCCTTCCAATCCGCGTAAGTTCATCATGGTGATGAAAAGCGTTTACATCCAGAACGAGAATTTCCTGCAGGATATGCCGATCATGGAGAAGAAGATGATGGATCCGAAAAATATTCTTGACAGATATTCATTGACACAATTCTATGATTCTACCTTCAACACTCAACATCATCCTGATCTCGACGCGTGGGCGAAAGAATTCAATGATCCGAAATATGGCCGTCAACTCGATCTGCTGAATGGACTCGGTGCGTACCAGGTGACATCGTGGGATGATATGCAGGGGATCGTGATCACGAAGAAAACAAATCACTGGACTTCGAAACTGAAGAATCCAACGATGTATGAAACAAATTACCCGGAGAAGATCATTTTCAAAGTGAATCTCGATGATGCCGCGATCGGCCAGGAATTATTGCAGCAATCGATCGATGCTTCTTCATGGGTGAGCACGCTTGGATTGGCAGATCTGCAGAAAGACAGTTCGTTCAACAGGAATTATTATTCCGCGTTCGTTCAGAATTTCGATTACCAGTTCCTCGGCATGAATGAAAAACCCGAAGCGGTGAATCGCACACCATTCTTCACCGATGTGCGTGTGCGTCGTGCCATTGCGATGCTGACTCCGGCCGAAGACCTGAACAAGAATTATTTTCTCGGAAAAGCATTCCGGATGGCGAGCCTTGTTTCACCGATCAAGCGTGATGTATATGACAATACGTTGCCATTGATCAATTACGATCTCGACAGTGCGAAGAAATTACTTGATGCGGCGGGCTGGAAAGACACCGACGGTGACAACATCCGCGACAAGATCATCGACGGAAAAAAAGTACAGTTCATCTGCGAATGTGTCGTCGCTACAGGACCGATCTATGAACAGATCGTGAATGATGTAGCGAAGGCCATGTATCCTGCGGGGATCAAACTTATTTCGCGCACCATGGAACTTCCGGTGCTGCAGGAAAATGTTTCCGCTCACAAATTCGATCTCTATCTCGGCGCATGGCAGAGTTCATACGCCCCGGAAGATTACAAACAGATCTGGCACACGTCGTCGTACGATAATGGCGGATTCAATTTCGTCGGATTCGGCAATGCCGCTTCTGATGCACTCATCGATTCCATCCGCGTAACGCTTGATGCGACAAAACGTATCGCGATGGAAAAACGATTGCAGCGCATGGTGTACGACGATCAGCCTTACGTGTTTCTTTTTTCTTCATTGAGAAAAGTAGTTGTTCACCGCCGTTTCCTGAATGGCGATATCTATTTCGAAAAGCCGGGCCTTTGCCTGAGCAATCTCAAATTGATGACACTCGTCAACTGAGTTTCTCCAGATGCTGAAATACATTCTCAAACGGCTCGCGATATTCGTTCCCACCCTGTTCGCGATATCGTTGCTTGCCTTTGCGATCAGCGTGAATTCACCGGGCGATCCGGTTGAGATCTTTTATTCAGGCGCTAAAGGAGGAAACGGCGAAGGGCAAAATGCGCAGAACGAATCCACGATTGAAGCTAAAAAGGAATTGCGGCACAAACTCGGACTTGATCTTCCCGTTTTTTATTTCACCATCTCCAGTTGCGCTTCTCCCGACACGCTTTATAAGATCACAGATCCGGAAGCGAGAGAAACGCTTGACCGTTTGATCGCACGTTACGGAAACTGGAACGAGATCAGTGTATGGTATCGCTGCCTGACCGTGATGAAAGACCGGGCGAAAAAGATTATTCCGGATTCTTCTGCTTATGCATTGCTTGGAAAAGAAAAAGCAGACAAAGATCTCGACGACACACGACAGGAGATCAACGCACTTTTTCTGAGCGACGAGGAAGTTGTGATCAACAGCAAATTCGAAAAGATCGGTCATCTCATAGCAAATGAAAGTTCACTCGGCCCAAATAGCGGACTCAACACGCTTGATGATCAGTTGACGGAATGCAGAAATGCTTTTGCGGCGATGAAAGACAATTCATCCACATGGAAAACCTGGATCCCTGCGATTCATTTTTATGGGCACAACCAGTATCAGCGCTGGTTGCTCGGTGATGGAAATCCGTGGACCGGTGCTGGCGCGGTGAATACCAAAGGCGTTATCAGAGGAGATTTCGGTCTTTCCTATTTTGAGAAGGTGCCCGTTTCAGAGATCATTTCGCAAAAACTTCCATGGTCACTTTTTTTTACTTTGCTTTCTGTGTTGCTTGCTTACCTCGTCAGCATTCCGATCGGGGTGAGAGCGGCTGCAAATCGGGGCG
>DATJEX010000045.1:0-4948 GCA_035496135.1 Bacteroidia bacterium | reverse complement strand
ACATTGAAAAAAAAGCTGTGGTCGTGCCGTTCATTACTGTTTACAGTAAGACAGATGGATATCTTTCCTCACTTCATGTGCAGGAAGGACAGTATGTGAATGCAGGCGATGTGCTTTTTGAAACAGCTTCTCTTGATCATGTCCGCGTCAATGCGCAGATCTATCCCGGCGAGATCAATACATTCGAAAACGCTACGGAATTTGAAGTGGAAACTGTTTCAGGTGAAATTTTCACCGCGCAGAAATTACCGGATGTTCCTTCGCTGGAAGTGAACAGTAAGATCCAATTGATCCAACTCCGCGTGGCAAACCCGGCGCATCATTTACATCCGGGAATGATGATGTCCATTAAGGCAACTTCCGGCGCCGCACAAAAATGCCTGCTCATTCCGCGGAGCGCATTGATCACAGAAGATCAGATGCCGTTCATATGGATCCTTGAAAAGGACGGAATGTTCAGCAGGAGAATGATCGTAACCGGAAGAGAGGATGGTGATCTCGTTGAAGTGGTCTCCGGAATTTCGGCAGGAGATCAGATTGTAATTTCCGGAACATATCTTCTGAACAGTGAATATGTACTCCGGAACGGTTCCAATTCAATGGCCGGAATGAAAATGTAAACGCATGGACCACAAAACTGAAACGGCACATTTTTCATTCTCCTACCCGATCACTTCTCCGCATTCGAGGTCGAGTGAAGAGTTGTGTGAAGAATTATCTTCTACGCCATCCGCCGGACTCTCCAGCGAAGAAGCAAAGCAGCGGCTGACCACATTCGGACGAAATGTGATCCGTGAAAAAAAATCGAAAAGTTCATTTATTATTCTCCTGGCACAGTTCAAAGGAGCATTTGTGATCTTGCTTTTTATCGCCGCTGTTTTATCCGCTTGGTTCTCCGAATGGCTTGATGCCATTGCGATTCTCGTGGTGCTCCTCATCAATGCGCTCATCGGGTTCCTGATGGAATACAAAGCGGAACGTTCGATGGAAGCACTCATGCGATTGACACGCGCAAACGCAAAAGTTATCCGGTCCGGAAAATTGCAGGAGATACCTTCAGAAAAAGTCGTGCCGGGTGATATTCTTTTCGCAGAAGCCGGCGATCTCATTCTCGCCGATGCAAGGATCATCAAATTGAAACAATTGCAGGTGGATGAATCAGCGTTGACCGGCGAATCGGTTGCTGTCGACAAGAAAGACGATACCCTTGCGACTGATGTTTCACTGGCAGACCGCGTGAACATGCTTCACAAAGGAACTTTTGTCACCAAAGGAAATGTGACGGCGATCGTTACCGGAACGGGAATGCAAACGGAGCTCGGTAATATCGCAGCGCTTGTTCAGTCGGCAACACAACAGGTCACACCACTGGAAAAAAAGATCAGCCAGTTCAGCAGGGTCATTCTCTGGATCACGGTCGCGTTGATCGTCATCATTTTCATCGCTGGTATTCTGGAAGGGAATGATTTCATGAAAATGCTGCAGACTTCCATTGCGCTGGCCGTCGCTGCTATTCCGGAAGGACTTCCCATTGTTACAACGCTCGCGCTCGCGCAGGGAATGCTCCAGATGTCGAGAAGGAATGTCATCATCAAAAAACTTTCAGCCGTTGAAACACTCGGCGGAACAAATGTGATCTGCACCGATAAGACGGGCACACTCACGCAGAATAAAATTGAAGTGAATACGATCGTGATCCCCGAAGGGAGAATCGAGATCAAACAGAATCACAACGAGCGTAGCACTGCTTTCATTAATGGAAACAACGGAATCGAGAAATTACCGCAATACGAACTCGTGCAGCGCATCGCATTGCTGTGCAACACCGCGGAGATCTCTTTCGACAAGAACCTGTTCACCGAAGTGGGTGATCCGCTTGAAACAGGTTTGTTGAAATTCGTCTACAGCGGAGGTTTGGAGATCGCAGTCTACCGGGAGAAATTCCCGAAGATCGGTGAAGAACCTTTTGCATCGGAAACGAAGATCATGTCCACCATTCATAAATATGGAGAGATCAATTTTGTCGCGGTGAAAGGAGCCGTGGAAGAAGTGCTGGATCGCTGCAGCAGAATTCGCACAGGTGAAAAGGTGATCGTCATGGATCAGCACGCAAAGGATCATTGGCAAAAAGAATCGGAAGATCTCGCGCGTTCAGGATTGCGCATGATCGCGGTCGCTTACAAGGAAACGGGCGAAATCCCTGAACACCTCGCAGAAGATCTTGTGTTCACAGGGCTCATCGGCCTGCTCGATCCACCGCGCGAAGATATTTATGACGCTTTGAATGAATGCAGATCGGCCGGCATACGTGTGATCATGCTCACTGGTGATCACCCGGAAACCGCGAGGAACATCGGGATGAAACTGAAACTGGTGAATTCAGAAAACGAGATCGTGATGCACGGCAGGGAAATGAAAGAAATGAAGGATCTCACGCAGGAAGAAAAAAAGAAATGGCTGAACACAAAAATTTTCGCGCGCGTCACACCGAAACAGAAACTGGATCTTGTCACGGTTCTGCAGGAGGATGATTCCATTGTGGCGATGACCGGCGATGGTGTGAACGATGCGCCTGCCCTGAAAAAAGCGGACATCGGAATCGCCATGGGGCAACGCGGCACACAGGTAGCACAGGATGTTGCAGACATGATCCTGAAAGACGACTCTTTCTCTTCCATCGTTCACGCGATCAAACAGGGACGTGTCATCTTCGAGAACATCCGCAAGTTCATCGTCTATCTCTTGTCGTGCAACCTCAGCGAGCTGATCATCATTTCATTTTCTTCCATACTCAACCTGCATTATGCACTTTTTCCACTGCAGATCCTTTACATCAATATTGTTACCGACGTGCTTCCTGCACTGGCGCTCGGCGTGACCAAAGGAAGTGATGCGATCATGAAACAGCAGCCTCGTAACATGCTTGAACCTATCATTGACAGAAAAAGATGGATATCCATCATCGTTTATTCCATTGTTATTTCCGCGTGTTGCCTCGCTGCTGTTGGTACCGCACATCTCGCGCTTCACAAAACAGAAACCTGGAATCCGGAACTCTGCAACAATATTCTGTTCATGACACTTATTTTTTCACAACTGTGGCATGTGTTCAACATGACGACGGACAATGCCGTTTCATTTTTCCGGACCGATGTTTTCAGGAACAAATATGTCTGGTATGCGAGCTTTGTTTGCCTCGCGATCACGATTGGTGCATATGGCATTCCGCCGGTCGCAAAAGCGCTGTCACTTTACCGGCCGGATCACAGGAGTTTCGGCCTCATGATCGGTTTCAGTTTACTTTCCATGATCATTATCCGTTCACTTAAACGAATTAAATTAATTCTCTAAATAAAGTCATTATGTCTACAGAAAAGATCACGATCAATTTTCTCGGAGCTGCAGGAACAGTTACCGGTTCGAAATATCTCGTACAGGCCTTCGGGAAAAAACTTCTTGTCGATTGCGGAATGTTCCAGGGATTGAAAAAACTCCGCTTGCTCAATTGGGAATTTCCGCCGGTGAATATCCACGAGATCGACGCGGTATTACTCACGCACGGCCATCTCGATCATTGCGGCTATCTTCCGAAACTGGTCAACGCCGGATTTCACGGAACGATCCACGGAACGTTACCAACGCTCGAGATCACGGAGATCATCCTGAAAGACAGCGCGAAGATCCAGGAGGAAGATGCGGAACGTGCGAATCGCCACGGTTACACCAAACACAAACCGGCGAAACCTTTTTACGATCTGAAAGATGTGGACGAAACATTGCCGCATTTCAAAGCAGAGCCTCTCGATGAATGGATCCATTTTGATGAGGGGATAAAATTCCGTTTCCGTTATAACGGCCACATCATCGGCGCGACATTCATTGAGCTGGAGATCGGCGGAAAATTGCTGGTCTTCTCCGGCGACATTGGGCGCGAACACGATCTGCTTATGCGTCCGCCGCTGCGGCCATCCGCTGCTGATGTGTTGTTCATCGAGAGTACGTACGGCGACCGTTTACATCCAAGTGATAAAAGTGACGTCCGCCTTGCTGAGGTGGTCAACCAAACATACGCGCGCGCAGGTTCCATCATCATTCCGAGTTTTGCAGTGGAGCGCACACAAACCCTGATGTTTCTTCTCTGGCAAATGGTAGAAAAGAAAACCATTCCCGATCTCCCGATCTATATGGACAGCCCGATGGGAACTAACGTGCTGGAAGTGTTTCACAAATACCACGAGTGGCACAAACTTCCGATCGAGGATTGCGTCAAGATGTGTGAGCGCATCCGCCTCGTGAAATCGCCGAAGGAAACCAAAACGATCGTGGCCGATTATCATCCGAAGATCGTGATCGCGGGAAGCGGCATGGCGACCGGCGGACGTGTCCTCGCCTATCTCGACAAATACCTTGGTGATGAAATGTCGACGATCCTGCTCGTCGGATACCAGGCAGAAGGCACACGCGGAAGAGATCTGCTCGAAGGAAAACAGGAAATAAAACTTCACGGGCAGATGCACAAAGTGAAAGCGCACATCGAGGAGATTGAAGGATTGTCGGCACATGCGGATCAGCGCGAACTCATCAACTGGATGAGTGACCTGAAAAAATCGCCGGAGAAAATTTTTATCGTGCACGGAGAAACAAAAGGTGCGAATGGACTGCAGGCAAAAATAAAAGAACGTTACGGATGGGAAAGTGTGATACCGGAGTTGTATTCGATCTATGAGATCCCGTTATAAAAACAAAAAGCCGGAAGAAAATTCTCCCGGCTTTCTTTTCTTTGAACCTTCAGCTTAATTGAAGAAACCTTTATTCTTATTATCTCCCGACTCCGAGAAAATATAACTGAGCGACAGTTCCATTCCACCGCGTGATTTGCTTGCGTTGGTAAGATCGGATAAATTGATATCGTAACTGAAACCGATGCGCGCCGAATTGATCTCGTATG
>DATJEX010000044.1:0-11258 GCA_035496135.1 Bacteroidia bacterium | reverse complement strand
ACTGTTCGACCGGTACGGCAAAAGTCAGGACAACCGAGCTTTCGAAAAAAGCATTGACAGCGAACGGGTGATTTTTCAGAAATGAAAACATGCTCAGTTCTTTATTGGTCTTTTCCTGAGGACAAACTCGTTATAGCCAATGAGCAGAATAAACAGAAATGCGAAAAACGCATTCCATCTGCCCCAAAGTAAAAGATCGGGAGCAAGAATAAATTCAATGATATTCATGGTAGCGATCACGAGCATCTGTGTGATCGCGTTTAACCGGGCGAGAATTCCTGATATGATCCAGATGGACATCAGCACTTCCGCTATACCGATCGTAAATGTGAAGAGCACGGCATGTTGCATTCCGAGAATTCTGCCGACAATAGCACGATGACGGGGAACAAGGTTGAGCATTTTGCAGACCAAACCGTTCACCAACCAAACAAGAGATATCAGGATCGTTAGTATTTGATTTGTTCTTCTGTATGAATTCATGCAAGATTAAAGATACAGAAGTAATACGGCGCAAAAGGAGATTTACCCAGCGAGTTTTTTAGGTCGGCTGTTTAGTAAGGCCAGATAATTCTAAAAACTTACCGAAATATTCAGATGCCCGCCCAACCCGCGTTCTACAATTTTCTGAAGAGTGGATATTCGTACCTCTTTGATGTTGTTCTCGATCTTTGAGATATAGGATTTAGTCGTTCCGCATTTTTTGGCAAGTTCGTCCTGTGTCATTCCTTTCTGCTTTCGTGCTTCCTGCAAGAGAATGCCTGCTATGAATTGCTGCGCGTCGGCTTCATACGCTTCACGTTTTTTTGTTCCCCGTTTGCCATATTCACGGTCTTTCAATTCATCGAATGTGATGATGTTCATTTTTTTCGTTTTCATATTCCTTTTTTATTTGTAACGCTTTCTCAATTTCTTGTCGTGGAGTTTTCTGGCTTTTCTTTTGAAACCCGTTCAGTAAGACAACCAACCTTCCTTCGTCAAAACAACAGAAGATCCTGAACGCATTGCTGCCATGCTGAACCCGGATTTCATATAGTCCATCGCTTCCTTCCATATGTTTGAAATAGTTTTCGGGAATTCTTGGCAGTTGTTCTACCAACTCTAATGTCTTGTTGATCTTGCGTCTGATCTTTTCAGTTTGACGATAGTAGAATTCCCAATAGTATTCTCGGTAAAAAATTACTGTCCTGACTTTGTCATTATGCGCCATACAAATATAATAAAAGTTGTCCTATAGTGAAACATAAATAAATTGAATATTTGGCGAAAGTAAATTTTTCTCATTCTTTACCCGTTTAAAAACGACTAACTCCAATTTTCTGAATTCGTTCGCTCATCTTTGCCGCACACATTCTTCATCGTGCGATTCCGCGACCATTTTTCTTTCACTACCAGCGAACGCAGGGGAACGATCGCGTTGCTCATCATCATTTCCATTTTGCTTTCTGTCATTTCCGTTCAGCGGTATCTTTTCTATCACAGCAATCGTGAAATAAATTTTTCGGAAACGTGGACGTTCACTGCCGATTCGCTCGCTTTTACCAATGATGATTCCACGAAAGAAGATCCCGCGCAAAATTCATTCACCGCAGATGCGGCTCCGCATTCGGTCTTTCACAAAAAAGAATTGTTCCTTTTCGATCCGAATGGTCTTTCGGAAGATGACTGGGTGAAACTCGGGTTGAGTCCGGCGCAGGCGCGCGTGGTGAAAAAATACGAGGCGAAAGGAGGGAAGTTCAATTCGAAGGAAGATGTGAAAAAACTTTTCGTGATCTCGGATGAATTCTACCGCGAGATAGAACCGTACATCGTACTGCCGGATGAAAGTGAAAATAATGCGACGACAACGATTGCTGCAACTCCGCCTGCTCCGAAAAAAGTGCTGATCGTGGAATTGAATTCAGCCGACTCTGCATTACTCGTTTCGCTCAACGGGATCGGGCCGGTGCTCGCTTCACGTATTCTGGCCTATCGCGAAAAACTCGGGGGGTATCATTCGATCGATCAGTTGACAGAAGTTTTCGGTTTGACACCTGAAACGTTTGAAACGGTGAAAGCTTCCGTGAAAGCGGATTCCACGTTCATTCACAAAATGAACATCAACACTGTGGAAGCGAAGGAACTGAAGTCGCACCCGTACATGACGTACGCGATCGCGAACGCACTCGTGAATTACCGGAAAGTACACGGCCCATTCTCAAAAATTTCAGATATACGTAACTGCGCTTTGGTCAATGCGGATCTTTACCGTAAAATTGCACCATACCTCACGTTATGACCGACCCGATACGAGAAGCGATACGCAATGTGCCCGATTTTCCCAAGCCGGGAATTCTTTTCAAAGACATCACTCCGTTACTGCAGGATCCCGCATTGGGAAAACTGATCGTAGGCCGGTTCATGGAAAGGCTTGCAGGAATAAAAATAGACGCGATATGCGGAGTGGAAAGCCGTGGATTTCTTTTCGGCTACCTGCTTGCCGTCGAGATGGGCGTTCCATTTGTTCCCGTGCGTAAATCCGGAAAATTGCCGTGGAAAACCATTGGTGTGGACTATGCGCTTGAATACGGAACAGCACGAATTGAAATTCACGAAGACGCGATAAAGCCCGGCATGAAAGTGATGATCCACGACGATCTCCTTGCTACTGGAGGAACAGCAGGCGCAACGGCGAAACTGGTTCAGATGATGAAAGCTGATGTTTCTGCATTTACATTCGTGGTGGAACTTGATTTTCTCGAAGGAAGGAAACACCTTCTGCCCTACAGCAGTGAGGTTATTTCATTGGTGAATTATTGAAGGGCTTTAGTACGAACTACGAAACTGGCGAATACGCGTATTGCGAATGTGCTAAGTGTCCGGAACGGGTAGTTCAAACTGGGATTTACAGCTGGCAATTTCGCCCCGAATTCTTGATTTCGTAGTTAGCGTATTCGCCAGTTTCGTAGTTCGTACAACAGAGATTCACCCGATATTAGTAACCATCTATTTTCTTAGTTTTGTAGCCCTCACCCTCAATTAACAAAACAACCTACTGATGCAGTTTTCCCTCAACGAGAATCAACAGATGATCGCCGAAATGGTCCGCAAATTCGGTGCAGAACATATCCGTCCGAAATTGATGGAATGGGATGAGTCGCAGGAATTCCCTGTAGATGTGATGAAGAAACTCGGCGAACTCGGTTTGCTCGGTGTGCTCGTTCCGAATGAATATGGCGGATCGGGATTCGGTTACACGGAATACGTTACGGCATTGACAGAGATCGGAAAGATCTGCGGATCCATTTGTCTTTCTGTTGCCGCGCACAACTCACTTTGCACAGGACACATTCTGCAATTCGGAAATGAAGCGCAGAAGAAAAAATATTTACCCAAACTCGCGAGCGGCGAATGGATCGGCGCGTGGGGACTCACCGAACAGAATACCGGGTCGGATGCAGGCGGAATGCTCACCACCGCAGTTCCGGATGGAGATTACTTCGTGCTGAATGGTTCGAAGAATTTCATTACACACGCGATCTCCGGAAATGTTGCCGTTGTCATCGCGCGCACGGGAGAAAAAGGCGATTCACACGGCATGACCGCTTTCGTCATTGAAAAAGGAACGAAAGGATTTTCCTCCGGAAAAAAAGAAAATAAACTCGGAATGCGTGCTTCCGAAACCGCCGAACTGATTTTCCAGGATTGCCGCGTTCACAAAGACCAGATCCTCGGAAAAGTTGGAGAAGGATTCATACAGGCGATGAAAGTGCTGGATGGCGGAAGAATTTCCATCGCAGCAGTTTCATTGGGAATTGCCAAAGGCGCTTATGAAGCTGCACTCAATTATTCCAAAGAGCGTGAGCAATTCGGAAAACCGATCTCACATTTCCAGGCTATCGCGTTCAAACTCGCTGATATGGCGACGGACATCGAAGCGGCGGAAATGCTCACGTTCCAGGCTGCGGATATGAAAGACCGCGGACAAAAGATGACGAAAGAATCGGCGTTCGCGAAATATTATGCGAGCGAAGTTGCCGTGCGTGTTGCTACGGAAGGTGTTCAGATCTTCGGCGGCTACGGTTACACGAAAGATTTCCCTGCTGAAAAATATTACCGCGATTCCAAACTCTGCACGATCGGCGAAGGAACTTCCGAGATCCAGAAGATCGTCATCTCGAGAGAAATTATCAAATAAACCCTCCGCGAAATCTCTGCGTTCTCAGCGCCTCCGCGGCAAAAATTCCGCACATGATCTGTAAAAGATGTAACGCCCAATTTCCCGACCACTCCAACTACTGTTTCCATTGCGGACAAGGAGTGAATGATCCGATCGGTGGAGCTCCATTTCAGCAGCAACAGAATTTTCCGCCGTTCGGAAACCAGCAGATGTCGATGGGAAACGATGTTTCGGGTGATGAAAAACTTTTTCGCCTGTCCCTTATTTCGTTTTGCTCCATCGGATTCTGGTTCCTGATCCACTTGATGAACCGGTTCGTGATGGATGAAATGATGTACCGCTTCCGTTTGATCTTCGATCTGATCGGTGTTGCCACTTCATCGGCCATTCTCATCTTCGCTCTCGCCTGGTACAAACAGGGGACAAAGAAACCGATCCTCATCGTTTTCCTTATCGTCGGGATCCTTATGTGCCTGATCGATAAATTCACGAACGGGTATTACCTGTAAATTCTTCCGCCACCAGTCAGCGAAAAACGGCGCAATCAGCGGCTGATTTTTCCGTTCATACAGTCGCAGATTACGAGCCTGTTTTTCATTTACATTTGAGTTTCCAAATCTCAACAATGAAAAAGATCATTTTCTTCTCGGCAGCGCTGTTCAGCCTGTCTCTTTCTGCGCAGAAGAACGCAGCTCCGACAAAAGCTCCTGACAATTGGTTCAACCTTTCTTATTCCACCGACGGCGTTCGCGGAGTTGGAACGGAACGCACCTACACCGACCTGCTCAAAGGAAAAGTTGCCGACACGATCATCGTGGCGGTGATCGATGGTGGCGTGGATTACACGCACGAAGATCTGAAGGACATCATGTGGCACAATCCGAAAGAAATTCCCGGAAACGGAATTGATGATGACAAGAACGGATATGTGGATGACATCTACGGATGGAATTTCATCGGCGGTGCCGATGGAAAAGATGTGCAGTATGATAATCTTGAACTCGTGCGTTTGTATCGTCCGCTGTACAACAAGTACAAAAACCGTGACGCGACATCTGTCGGGCCATCGGAGCAGGATGAATACAATCAATATCTCGCTTACAAAACAGCGTATGATAAAGATGTGAATACGTACACCGGCTATCGCAAAACATACACCTTCCTGAAAAGTTACCTGCGTGATATCGCTTCACAGCAGCACACTGATTCGGCGACATTCCAGAATTTCAAGGATTTCGTTCCTGGCGAATCGTACAAGAAGATCCACATGATCCTGAAATTAACGATCAAGACGGAAGATGATTATCGTGAATTCGTGAAAGGCATTGCTGAAGGTGAAACCGAGATCAACAATCACCTCGATTACCAGATGAATCTTGATTATGATCCGCGCAGCATCGTTGGCGATAATTACGACGATGTGAATGAACACTATTACGGAAATCCGGATGTGAAAGGTCCCGATGCGTTGCACGGTACACACGTTGCCGGAATTATCGCTGCGAATCGTATGAACAACATCGGAATTCTCGGTGTGAATTCAGCGGTGCGCATCATGGCCGTTCGTGTTGTACCGAATGGTGACGAGCGTGATAAAGATGTGGCGAATGGAATCCGTTACGCGGTAGACAACGGGGCGAAAGTGATCAACATGAGTTTCGGAAAAGCATATTGCAAAGACAAAGCGATCGTAGACGCTGCAGTGAAATATGCGGAAGCACATGGCGTATTGCTCGTACATGCTGCGGGAAATGATAACAAGGACAATGACAATTCAAACAATTTCCCGAACTCACACTATCTCGACGGTGGAGTAGCGAGCAACTGGATCGAAGTAGGTGCGCTCTCGTGGAAATCCGGAAAGGACCAGGTCGCGTCGTTCTCGAATTACGGACAGACACGTGTAGACGTTTTCGCTCCCGGAGTTGACATTCATTCCTGCCAGTCGAACGGCGGATATCTCGACGAAAGCGGAACGTCAATGGCATCACCGGTTACAGCAGGAGTTGCAGCGATGCTGAAAGTGTATTATCCGAATCTCACACCACCGCAGATCCGCGAGATCATCATGAAATCTTCTGACAAATCGCTCAAGAAGAAAAAAGTGATCAAGCCGGGCGAAAAGAAAAAGAAAATAAAATTCGGAAAGCTGAGTGTGAGCGGCGGAACAGTGGATCTGTACGCGGCGATGCAATTAGCGGCGACGTATAAGTAGGCAGAAGGCAGAAAGAAGTAAGCAGTAAAGAATTTGAATCATGCCGATGGGGAAACCTGCCGGCATTTTTTTATTTGAAAAAATCTGTGCCCCGAGTACTCGGGGTGAAATCAGTGGCGAAATCCTTCTGCGCTTTCTCATAATCCTCCGGCACACCGATGTCAATGAAATATCCATCGCACGGAAAACTCTGCAGCCACAATTTATCGGCCAGCTTACCGAAGAAATCGTACTCGATTGAAAAATTCTTTCCGGCTTCGGTATTCGCCAGGAATGTTTTTCTGCGCAGCGCGTAAACTCCGCCGTTGATAAAAGCGGAACCTTTCGCATTAGCATCTTTTTCGCGGAAAGAAATTATTCTCGAGCCATCGAGCGCAACAGTTCCGTAGCGTGAAGCATCTTCCACTTTTCGCAAGGCAAGTGTGGCATCGGAAGATCCTGCAAGATGTTTTTCAGAAAATTCATCGAGCGGAACGTTGAAAAAACTATCACCGTTCATCGCGAGGACGTGCGCGCCTGAACATTTTTCCATGGCGAGGCGAATTCCTCCGCCTGTGCCGAGTGCTTCTTTCTCGTGCGCGTATTCAATTTTTATCCCGAGATATTCGTTGCCGAAATACGCTTCCACTTTCTCCGCCATGTAGCCAACGGAAAGCACAACTTTCTCCACTCCGTATTTTTTGCAACGCAATAATAAATAATGGAGAAAAGGTTTTCCATTCACGTCGGCCATCGACTTGGGCAGATCGCTCACTACAGAACGCAATCGTGTTCCGAGTCCTCCGGCTAATATGATGGCTTCTTTGATCATTTACAAATTACGATTTACAATGTACAATTTGGGGGTTGGAAAAATCGTAAATCGTACATCGTAAATTGTACATTATTTCGCAGAATCGCTACCAGGAACCACAGAGTGATACCCCACAATGCGGAGCGAATCCTTAACGAACTTCAGAACAAAATCTTCATTCTTGGTAACGTTGGCATAAACGGCTGTGTATTTCAAGTCGATCTCGCCGGTGATGGAATCCTGGCGCTCGGTAACATCACTTCCGCCGGAAACGAAACTCGTGCTCTGCAATGTGCCGTGGGTGATGTTGAGTCCTTTCAACAGGTCGGTCGCTTCACCGGGTTTGATGACGCCACCGCAAAGTCCGTCGGCACTCACAAAATCCCCTGACTTCACATAATCATAGAACTTTTCACTGATGCGTTTGCCGCGATCTATGTCTACCTGTTGATTGAGCCGTTTGGAAAATTTTCCGCACGATGCCAGGAGGATGATGCTGAACAGGAAATACTTTTTCATGGATTTGATTTTGGTGTGGTTGATCGGGAAGTATTCTTATTGCAATGGGATTTTTTGATTGGCAATTGGTAATTGACAAATTGGTCATTTCGGAAACAATTCCATTTCCACCATTTCACAGAGCGTATGCCCGAGCAGCATGTGGCACTCCTGGATGCGTGGTGTATCGGTGGAAGGAATATTGATGAGCAGGTCGCAATGCGGTTTCATTTTTCCGCCCGTTTCACCAGTGAATCCAACGGATAGAATTCCCATTTCCTTTGCCTTGATCATCGCGTTGATGACATTGGAAGAATTTCCGCTGGTGGAAAGCCCGATGAGAATGTCTCCTTTTTTTCCGACGGCCTGCACGAGACGCGCGTACACCACATCATAACTATAATCATTCGCCACAGCGGTGAGATACGACGTATTCACATGAAGCGCTTCGGATGAAAGAGGCGGACGATCGTAATAAAATCTTCCGGACAATTCAGCGGCGAGATGCTGTGCGTCGGCAGCGCTTCCGCCATTCCCGGCCCACAATACTTTTCCGCCATTTTTATAAGTTGCGACAACAGCATCTTTCAATTCTACCAGCGAAGAAAGGATGGCATCATTCTTCAGCAATGACGATTTCAGTTTGACCGAAGCTTCGATCTTCGACTTGATGAGATCTATGTTGTCCATGTGGTGAGTCCCTGGTGCGTAAATGTAAATGATTTGGTCCGGCCACCGAATTGCTCAAGCGCTTTGGCCACATTCAAACGTGAAGTGCCGGGACAATAGAAGAACATGAATCCGCCACCGCCCGCGCCGGAAATTTTTCCGCCCGATGCTCCTGCTTTCAATGCTGCTTCGTAAATAGTATCGAGCAGCGTGTTCGAAATGGCCGCTGCCATTTTCTTTTTGTGTTCCCATCCCATATTCAGCACTTCGCCGATCCTGTCGGTTTCTCCGCGAAGCAGGCATTCTTTCATCAGTTGCGCCTGTGCTTTGAGCTGATGTGTTGCTTCGATCGCTTCAAGATTATTCTTCTTCACATTTTCGACCTGGTGCGCGATGATGTTCGCCGATTCACGTTTCGTTTCGGTGAAGTAGAGGAGCAGATTCATCTCGAGCTCGTTCAGCACGTCGGCTTTCAGCGTCAATGGATTCACGATCACTTTATCATTCGCAAGAAATTCCAGGAAATTCACGCCGCCGAATGTCGCCGCGTACTGATCCTGTTTTCCTCCCGCCATTTTCATTTCGATGCGTTCGATCTCGTACGCCATGTGCGCGATATCGTATTGCCCGAGCGGAAGATTGAGCCACTCTTTGAACGCGCCGAGGATCGCAACGACAAGTGTGGAAGAAGTTCCGAGTCCGGATCCCTGCGGTGCATCGATCCACGTGGTCATGCGGAACGACAGCGGTTTCTTCGTGAAATGTTTGACGATGTAATTGTAAACGCCGCACTGCAATTCACTCGAGCGATTGTCGATCGGTAATTCCAGCGCGGAGGAATGAATGAAAATATTATCCGCGCTTCCGGAAACGAATTCAATTTTTCCATTGTCAAGCGGTTCGATCGTCGCATACGCGTAACTGGAAATGGTCGCGTTCAGAATTGCTCCGCCATAAAGGTCACTGTATGGAGAAACATCCGTTCCGCCACCGGCGAGGCCTAAGCGAAGCGGTGCTTTACTTTTTATCATCATAACTCAATGCAATTTTACGGAATTAATCCGCGCTAATCGGTGCTAATCCGCGACGATCCTCCTGTAAAGCGTTTCAATATTATCGACCATCACCTCCCAGCTGTATTTCTTTTTCTCCTCGATAGTCGCTTTCACGAATGCTTCTTCACGGTTCTCTTTGTAATAATCGATGATCGCATCCGCAATTTGTTTCGCATCCGCTTTTACTACGTATCCCGACTTTCCGTGGAGAATGATCTCGCCCAATCCGCCCACGTCGGTAACGAGTGATGGCTTGTCGAAATGCAGAGCAACTTTCGTCACACCGCTTTGCGTGGCGCTGTGATAGGTTTGTGTGACAAGATCGCAGGCCGAGAAATACCATTTCACTTCACCGTCAGGAATGAAATCTGTTTTGAGAATGACGGAATCTTTCAGGTTCAGTTTCTCGATGATGTCGTCGTAATATTTCCGGTCCTCGTAAAATTCTCCTGCGACGATCAGTTTCAGATTCAATTTGCGCACCCGCTCATCCGCGATCGATTCCAGCAGAAGATCGAGTCCTTTGTAACGGCGGATGAAACCGAAGAAGAGCATGTAGTTTTGATTTTCATTCAGCCCGAGATGTTTTTTCGCGGCAGCTTTGTCCTGTGCATCACCGAATGATGTGTAGAGTGGATGTTCGGTGAAAAGTTTTTTATCGGAATTGGTGAATTGCGCGAGATCTTCCATCACTTTATGCGACATCGTGAGATAGCCATCACATTTCTTGAGAAAATATTTTGAGAACATGCGGTCGCCGAAACGTTTTTCATGCGGAATGGCATTGTCAACGATCGCGATGATCTTCGTGTGCCCGTTCTTTTTCGCTTTGCGCAGAATTGTTCCCAGCGCCGGGCCCATGAACGGAAGCCAGTAGCGGATGAGCAGGAAATCCGGTTTTTGTTTGCGGATATATTTTCCGACGGCGAGCCAGTTGAAGGGATTGACGGAATTTATTTTTGTCTCAATGTTGATTCCTTCAGGCGCAGGATCGGAAGAATATTGAGTGGTTCCGGGAAAGAGAAATCCGGGATACTGGAGTTTGTAGGAAATGATGCTCGCGTTGTTGCCCGCATGATTCAATGAGCGGCAGAGCAATTCGTCGAAAGTGGCAAGTCCGCCACGAAGGGGCCACGCAGGGCCAAGAATGAATATCTTTTTATTTTTCAAGAAATGATCGGTGCCAATCTGTGTAATCTGTGAAATCTGTGTAATCTGTGTAATCTGTGTAATCTGTGTAATCTGTGTAATCTGTGGCTAAGATAACCAGTTGCAAATTGGCGTGTGGACCGAATAACACTTTTTGTATAATTACCGAATGAAGACAGGTCTGTCTGTGTTACTCTTTTTTCTTCTGTTCACCTGCGCATCGCATTCGCAAACCGCATACCTCATACTTTCGAATTCAGCATACAATGTTCCTGATAAATATTTCAAATGCGGCGATGAATTGAAACTGCGGTTGAAGAACGGGAATGAGATCAAAGGCCCGATCGAATCGATCTTTGCCGATGGACTGGTGCTGTCCGGCGATTCCATACTCTTCTCGCAGATCAATAAATTCTCTTACAAATACACCGACAGAAAAAAGGCGAAATCCAGGCTGATCGTTTCATCGGGAATCATGGTGAGCGGGATCGCTCTTGTTACCACCTGGATCTTCCGGAGAATAGGACACGAGGTCGATCCGAATCCATTCACAAACACCGGTGCGACGATAGGAATGATCATCTGTGTCGTTGATCTTCCCTTTCTCGCGGATGGAATGATAAAGGAATGGATATGGCGAGGAAATTATCTGAACAATGGATGGAATCTTCACGGAACAATGATCTGAAAATCGCATATCCGGCAATGATGAAAGCGGAG
>DATJEX010000043.1:0-2603 GCA_035496135.1 Bacteroidia bacterium | reverse complement strand
TAGAAGTGAGCAGGCCAATGAGAAAAAGTATTCCGACGAAGATCAGCACGAATGCGATCAGCCTACTCATTGCGCGGAATACGCCGTGAAAAAAATCATCTGCCCCGGAACGCCCGTCGCGTCTTCTTTTCCATTTGTATTTTTCCTCTTTCCAGCTTTTCTTCCATTCTTCTCCCTTGCGTTTCGCGCGCGTGCCGAATTCTTCGAACTCTTCTTTGATCGTCTTACCGATGTTATTGATGTCAACCGGTTCGCCGCGCATCTCGAGCCGTTCGGTCGTTGTTTCCGCTTTCGGGATAATGATCATAAGCAGGATGTAGAACAGCAATCCGGTTCCGAAGACGAAGAAGAGTACAGCGAATCCAAGACGGATCCAGACATGATCGATGTCGAAATAATAGCCGAGTCCGGAGCAAACTCCGCCAATTACTTTATCATCCGGATCGCGGTACAAGCGTCGGCGGTATCTTCTTTCGCCGGAATGATCGGTGTTGTCCGAAGCCGTTTCAGTTTTTGCGGAAGAACTTTCTTCGCCGATCACTTCAGGTTCGCCCATCTGTGAAATGACATTCTCTACATCGGCCATCATGACCACCTGTTTGAAAGGCCCGGTCTTCTCGCTGAAAATTTCGGCGATGCGCGATTCGATATCGGCCATGATCTCTTCGCGTCCTTCTTCAGACGAAAATTTATTGCGGACTTTCGCGAGATAATCCTGCAGGCGCGCGTAGGCATCTTCTTCGATGTGGAAGACGATCCCGCTGATGTTTATGGTGACTGTTTTGTTCATTGTAGTTATGAGTGATAAGTTATGAGCGATGAGTTAAAAGTGAATGTGAAAGTGAATGTGAAAGCGGGTATTAAAGTTTTTTCTTGATTCTTGATTCGTATCCTTCTTCCTTGTTCCTTCCTCCATGTTCTCAGGTGATCTGTTTCACTGTACTTCCAGGTGGTAATTCTTTTTTCGTCACCTGCTGAACGGAATTCACGAGTTCATCCCAGGTGGCTTGTAGTTCGCTCAGGAATTTTTCTCCTGTTTCCGTGAGGCGATAATATTTTCTCGGCGGGCCCTGTGTCGATTCTTCCCAACGATAGGAGAGGAGATCCATATTTTTCAATCGCGTGAGCAGCGGATAAAGTGTTCCTTCCACTACAACGAGTTTGGAAGCTTTCATCCGTTCGATGATCTCTGTTGGATACGCGTCGCCATCGGAAAGGATGGAGAGAATGCAGAATTCGAGCACGCCTTTTTTCATTTGCGCCTTGGTGTTCTCGATCGTCGCTTTGTTTTCTGTGGTCATGAATAATTGTCGTTGTTTGACGGGTCAAAGATATATTTATAGTTTAGTACTATGCAAGACAAGGTACTATATTAAATTATAAACACTTGATATTCAATATATAAAAATTATGTCAGGACACCCAATCCGGCAAAAACATACCTTCACCGCTTCATTTCGGATATGAATTTTTCTGCCCAACTCAACCATTTATTGTCAGTCGACGGACTTCTGAGCGTCCTCACACTTACGCTTCTCGAGATCGTTCTTGGAATAGACAACATCATTTTCATTTCAATCATCGCTGGAAAAGTGAAGGAGCCGAAGGACCGCAGAAAAGCGCGCGGACTCGGATTATTTCTGGCGCTGCTCATCCGTATCGCGCTGCTGTTCGGAATTTCCTGGATCATCAGTCTCGACAAAGAATTGTTCACCGTATTCGGACACGGATTCAGCGGGAAAGCGATCATCCTTTTTTGCGGCGGAGTTTTTCTCCTGGCGAAAACAACTTCAGAGATTCACGAGAAAATGGAAATGGCGGAAGAGGATGAAGAAGAAAAAAAGAATCACGTTTCCGCTTCCATCGTTTCTGTCATTTTCCAGATCTGTTTCATCGACATCGTTTTTTCTTTTGACTCCATTCTTACTGCCATCGGAATTGTAGATGCGCGATTGATCCTCCTTATGATCGTTGCGGTAGTGATCTCCATGATCATCATGTTTTTATTTTCAGAAGCGGTCAGCAGTTTCATTGAGAAACATCCGACCATGAAAATGCTCGCGCTCGCGTTTTTGCTGATGATCGGATTCCTGCTCGTGCTCGACGCATTCGGCGTGGATGTTCCGAAACCGTATGTGTATTCGGCCATGGCGTTCGCGTTCACCGTGGAATTGCTGAATATGCGATTGAGAAGGAAAGCGGCGAAGAAAAAAGTGGCGGCGAAGAAGGATTCAGATGATTCGGGGAATTAGGCTTTTGGAAATTATAGCTGGGCAACTAGTTCCTTTGGGACTTAACCAAAGATATTTCTGTTGTAGCCATTATTTCCAAGATAATGTTTGCCAATGTATTTTAATTCTGTATGCCTGACTCCAGTACCAAGAGTGCTAGTAACCAGGTATGTATCAGCTAGTTTGTCGCCTTGAATAGTTAGATAAACGAATTCAACGACCTTTCGTAATTGTGTCCGTTGATCTGTAGAACTATTAAATCCAAATCTTAGTGTCATTGGAGTTTCTTCACCAGCCCTTAATGACGGAATCGTGAATTCACTGCAAGAATTGGAATCTTCGTAATGAATTACCTCGTCCTGATTTGGTTCC
>DATJEX010000042.1:0-6425 GCA_035496135.1 Bacteroidia bacterium | reverse complement strand
CGGGAAGCGACAAGCGTTAAGGTTTGAACGTGTCCGCGGATTCGGAAAGATCATGGGCGATACCAGGAAATTCGTCCGTGAGAATTTCGTCGTGTTCTTCAAAACCATTCTCTTCATCGTCGGGCCATTCGCCTTACTCACGTGCACGCTGCAGACATTTTACCTGCTGAATCTTTTTCACCCGGACGACAGCATGCGTTTCAATAAGTTCGGATCATACATCGCGGAGTCTACCATCTTCACGCAATTGCGCTGGGCGATCAACGGATTCATCACGGCGATGGTCGTTTCCCATTTTGTGAAGGTGTATCGGGAAAAAGGCGCGGGCAATTTTGAAGTGGGCGATGTGTCGCGGTCATTGCTTCGTGATTTCGGCGGAAGCTTGCTCGCATTCATCATCATGTTCTTTTCTGTCGCGCTCATCTCGACTGTTCTTGGAGTGATCATCCTCGGAATGGCGGAAGTTTCGCCGGAGACGGGCATCCTTCTTTTTCTCGCTGGATGGCTTGGTTATATCCTTCTTCGTTTTCCATTCTGGTATTTTGTTTTCTCTGTGTTCATCGCGCGGACATCGCAGAAAAAAAACATGAATGTATTCGCGGGAATGGGACTCGCCGGAAAAGTTTTCTCGGGCAACTGGTGGAGCACGTGGGTGATCTTCTTCTTGATGTGGCTGATCCTTTATCTTATCGGAACTGCGGTGGCAATGCCAGCACAGATCATCGGGATGATCGCTCAGATGGCTTCTTACAATATCAACGAACAGGATACGAACTGGAAACTCATCGAGACGATCCTTGTTTCACTTGGTGAAGTGATGAAAACGCTCATCGATGCGGTTTGTATGATCACGGTCGCTTTGCAATTCTACAATCTCAAGGAAAAAACAGACGGGGCCGGAACAGCCGAACTCGTGAATACCATCGGTGCAAAAGAAGATGATGAATCGCTTGAATACACATATTGAAGAATTGAATTTTTCCTTCAGGAGAAAATTCGTGCGCGTGGCCATGCTGCTGCTCGTTTCTTTCTGCGTGTTCTCTTTTCCTGCTCATGCCTTGCCGGCCCTGAAAGACAAACTCGATTCGACTGAAGTGAAGCCGAATGTTCCGGATTCGAAAAAGGATTTCAACGGTGATGATTATTATAAATACGACACAAAGAAAAATCACGAGGAAGAATCGGAAAATGTTTTCGATCGGATCTGGAACAGTTTCTGGGAACATCTCTGGGACGGACTCAGCGGTGCGAATCCTTCAAATGGATTCAACCCATGGACGATACTCTGGATCGTGATCCTAATCGCGCTCATTGTACTTGTGGTGCTCAAAGTGACGAACTCCGGCGCGAGTACCGTGTTCGGAAAAAAGCGCAAGGCCGTTGATACGGTGGATGCGAAATCGGAAGACGTGGATATCTACGCGGTGGATTATGATCGCGCGATCGCCGATGCGATTTCAAAAAGAGATTATCGTTTTGCCGTGCGACTCTGGTTCCTGCGCACACTCAAATCACTTTCGGAGAAGGAATACATTCACTGGAAACTCGACAAGACGAACAGTGATTATTACTACGAATTATCAGGAAAGGAATTGCAGAAGGAATTCGGTACGATGAGTTACACCTACGATTACGTCTGGTACGGAGAATTCCCGATCGATGAAGAATCATACAAGACCACGGAATATGAATTCAGAAGATTCAACGATAGAATAAGCGTATAGAATTTTGAAAAAGAACTGGCCATACCTGCTGTTACTCGCCCTTGTGCTGTTCATACTTTACAAAGTATCGGAGCGCCAGGACGATTATAAGAAAGCGAACTGGTCGGAGAATTACACGCTCAATTCCAAAGAGCCCTACGGATGTTATGTGTTCCGGACGTACATGGACGAGATGATGGATGGGCAAACCATTGTGACAAGAGGAACCTGTTTCCAGACGCTGGAAGATTCGATGTATCGTGATCATAATTACGTGATCGTGAACGATTACTTCGCTCCGTCGGTGATGGATGTAAAACGCTTGCTGGATTTTGCACATGACGGTAATAACGTGATGATCTCGGCGCGGAGTTTCGGAATGCTGGAGGACACATTGAAAGTTGCCATCGGTGATCCGCTTTATTTTCAGACGCAGCATGATTCATTGAAAACGGTTGGCTCGATCGTGAATGCCGGCAACAGGCATGTAAGGGAAAATCTTGTGAATCCTTCGCTTCATTTGAAAGAGGATGCGCTGTTCGATAGGACGATGTATGAAAATGTTTTTGGCGGTTATGACACCGCGAAAGTGATCGTGCTCGGGAAGAACGGTGACGGTTACACCAATTTCATCCGCATTCCTTTCGGACATGGTTCATTCTTCCTGCACACGTTCCCCGAAGCTTTTGGGAATTATTACGCGGCGAAAGACACCACGTCGGATTATCTCGTGAATCTTCTTTCTTATCTGCCGCAACAACCGACATTCCTGGATCTCCATTACAAAGTGGGAAGAGTGGAAGATGACGACACACGCCGTTATATTTTTTCAGAACCGACATTGCGGCTCGCTTACATGATCATCGTGATCAGTGGGCTCATTGGTTTATTCCTCGGCGGAAGAAGACGCCAGCGTGCTGTTCCTGTTGTGACGCCACCAACCAATTCCACGCTTGAATTCGTGGAGCAGGTGGGAGCTTTATATTTCAACAAAGGTGATCACAGCGATATCTCGCACAAGAAGATCAATTACTTTCTCGAATCGCTGCGTTCCCGATTCTACATTCAGACCAACGCCTTCGATGAACCATTTCTGCAACGAATCGAAAATCTTTCCGGTGTTCCGAAAAATGAAGTTCGGCAATTATTCGTCGTCATTGAATACATCCGTAATTCTCCGGGAGTAAGAGATAAAGAATTAAAAAAGTTAGAAGAACTCATTCGGTCATTTAATAACAAGAGTAAGCGGTAAGCCCCGGCTGTTTTCGGTTTTGGGTTTTCAGTTAAAAATGAAAAGCAATGGCAACAATAAACAGGTTTGAAGACATAGAAGCTTGGAAGCAAGCCAGAACGTTATGCAAGCTGTTTTTCGATACGTGGAAAGCTGATCTGAACTTCAGCCGTGATTTCGAATTACTCAACCAAATGAAAAAGTCTTCCGGATCGGTGATGGATAATATTGCCGAAGGATTCGGAAGAGGAAACAGAAAGGAATTTATTTATTTCCTTGGGGTGTCAAAAGGTTCCGGATCTGAATTCCGGTCTCAACTTTACCGGGCAATGGATCAGGGCTACATTTCAAAGGAAACGTTTGATGATCTGTATACCAAATCAGATTTAATTTCAGCAAAAACCGCCCGCTTTATCGATTATCTAAATCGAACGGATATTCGTGGAAGTCGCTATAAAGTAGAAGAACCAACAGAAAACTACACTGATCAGGAAACGATCTCTTTTGAAAACTTTGAAAACAATTAGTAATGTCGGACAACCAAGAGTAAACCATAAACTGAAAACCGACAACTGCAAACTGAAAACACAAAACTGAAACCGAAACCATGACAGACTTTTCAAATCCAGCAAACACTTACACGAACAGAATTCCACTGGAAGATCTGAAAAAAGCAGTGGCCGATATCCGCGCCGAGATCGGGAAACTGATCGTCGGGCAGGAACGAACGGTTGATCTGCTCATCGCCGCTTTACTTTCCGATGGACATGTACTCATCGAAGGAGTTCCCGGTGTGGCGAAAACACTCACGGCGAAATTGCTCGCGCGAACGATCTCCGTGAAATTCTCGCGGTTGCAGTTCACGCCCGATCTTATGCCTTCCGACGTGATCGGAACAAGTGTGTTCAGCATGAAGACGAATGAATTCGAATTCAAACATGGACCGATCTTCGCAAGCATCGTGCTCATCGACGAGATCAATCGTGCTCCGGCGAAAACGCAATCCGCGTTATTCGAATCAATGGAAGAGCGACAAGTGACCGTAGACGGAAAAACATACCAGCTTGGTTCACCGTTCATGGTCGTCGCGACGCAGAACCCGGTAGAGCAGGAGGGAACGTATCGTTTGCCGGAAGCGCAGCTCGATCGTTTTCTTTTCAAGATCAATGTCGATTATCCTTCGCTGCAGGAAGAAACAAAGATCATCGCCGATTTTCACGGAAGAAAAAATTCCATGAATCTCGATTCGGTGAAGCCGGTGCTGAATGCCGATCAGCTGAAATATTTCCGCGAGAAAGTGTACAGCCTGCATGTTGAACCGAATCTGCTGCATTACATCGCGCAGATCGTGAACCAGACGAGAAACAATAGCGCACTTTTTCTGGGTGCGTCACCGCGTGCGTCACTCGCCATACTCACAAGCGCTAAAGCGATCGCGGCTATGCGCGGGCGCGATTTCGTTACGCCGGATGACATCCGCGAAGTAGCCGTTCCTGTTCTGCAGCATCGTGTGATGCTTACTCCTGAAAAGGAAATGGAAGGACAGACCGCACGTGATGTGGTCAAACAGATCATTCAATCAGTGGAAATTCCGCGTTAATTGAAATTCCTCGGATCCATATATTTCTCTTCGAGATTCTTTCTCGTGTGCGGATTGCTCGCATTGTTGTGTGTGCTGGCGTATCTCGTGCCCGAGTACAAGAGTCACGCGCGGATGATATTGATGATCCTCGCAGGAACGGGATTCGTGATCACCAACGTGATGCTGGTGCTGAGAATGTCGAAGTTGATCAACACATCGTTGCTGGTTACGCTCATGCCGTTTATTATTCTCACCGCAAGCGGCGCGGCATTCTTCTTCGACAGGATGCTTTTCCCGATGGCGAAAATTTCCGTTTACGCTTTGCCATTTGTGGTTGGTGCTGATTTTGTTTTGTTGTGGAGCAGGCGCAGGGGAATTCATGCGCGGAGAAATATGATGGATAAACTGTCGAATGGTGATATGAATGCCATCGACATCACCATCGAGAATAAATTTCCGTTTCCTGTGCTCATCAAAGTGATCGATGAGTTGCCGGTGCAGTTCCAGGCCCGCGATCTTGCGTTCCGTGTTTTTCTTTTGCCATTCGCCGCGAAAAAACTCACGTACAAAGTCCGGCCTGTGAAACGTGGTGAATACACTTTTGGTTATGTGAACCTGCTCACCACTTCGATGCTCGGACTGATGATGCGCCGCTTCCGTTTTGACAATGAGCAAATGGTTCCGGTGTATCCTTCGTTCATCCAGATGCGCCGTTATGAATTGCTCGCGATCTCGAATCGTTTGACGATGGGCGGGATCAAGAAGATCCGCCGTGTGGGACAGAACATGGAGTTTGACCAGATCAAAGAATATGTGGCCGGTGATGATCCGCGTCACGTGAACTGGAAAGCGACGGCAAGAAGAAATCGTCTGATGGTGAACACCTACCAGGATGAAAAATCGCAGCAGGTGTATTCCATCATCGACATGGGGCGCGTGATGCAGATGCCGTTCGAAGAAATGACGCTGCTCGACTATGCGATCAACGCGAGTCTGGTCATCAGCAATATCGCGATGCTGAAATATGACAAAGCCGGTATTGTCACCTTCTCGAAAAAAGTGCACAAGGTTTTGCCAGCGGAAAGAAAAGGAATGCAGCTTTTCAAGATCATGGAGTTGCTCTTCGCCGCGAAGACCGGTTACCAGGAAAGTGATTTCGGAAAATTGTACGCGACGATCAAGCAACGCGTCACGCAGCGATCGCTCATGCTCATCTACACGAATTTCGAAACGCTGTCAAGCATGCAACGGCAATTGCTTTATTTCCGCCGCCTGGCAAAAGATCATCTTGTCGTCGTGATCTTTTTCGAGAACACCGAATTGCGCGCGTTCCTCGACCGCAAACCGAAAACAGTACAGGAAATATATTACCAGACCATTGCGGAGAAATTCTCGTACGAGAAAAAATTAATTGTGAAAGAGCTGGAGAAGTACGGAATTCACGCCGTGTATACAGCTCCGCAGAATCTGACAGTGAATACGATCAATAAATACCTGGAGTTGAAAGCGCGTGGGTTGATCTGATGTGCTGATCTGTCAATATGCTGATGTGCTAATGGGTAAACAACGAATATATTTTATCAGCGGATTAGGAGCCGATGAAAGAGTGTTCCAGAATCTGGAATTTTCATTGATAGAGCCTGTTTTTATTAAATGGATTACCCCATCAATCGATGAAACTTTGGCTTCTTACGCCGAAAGGTTATCTAAGATCATTCCGGAAAATGATCCAAACATCATTGGATTGTCATTTGGTGGTATGCTCTCTGTTGAAATAGCCAAAACACATCCTGAAGGCAAAGTATTGATAATATCTGCTGCAAAGAACAAGCGAGAAATTCCATATGACTATAGAGTGGCTGGTAAGACGAGAATTCAAAATCTCCTACCGATGAGGATTATAAAAAAC
>DATJEX010000041.1:0-7711 GCA_035496135.1 Bacteroidia bacterium | reverse complement strand
AGATCTCTAAATTCAATTCTATAGCAAATGAAATGATGAAAAGCGGAATGGAAGATCCGTCATCCGTCATCCGTCATCCGTCATCCAGTGGAGAGAGTGTTTCGGAATTTTGTAAGAGAAATGAACTTGGGGATGAATTCCTCTACAAATATTTAATACCAATGAGTGGCGCTGTCTGGTCAACTCCTCCCGATAAAATGCTTTCTTTTCCAGCCGCTACGCTCATCCGTTTTTTCTACAATCACGGATTTCTCGGGTTGAACACGCAGCATCAATGGTGGACCGTTGCTGGCGGAAGTAAAAATTACCGCGATAAAATAATTTCCCCGTTCAAAGAGAAGATCAGGGTTTCGGAACCGGCTACCGGAGTTAAGAGGACAGAAGACGGAGTTTTTGTGCGATCGAAAAGTGGAGAAACAAAATTTGATAAAGTGATCTTCGCCTGTCATGGTGATGAAGCTTTTCAGTTGCTCGAAAATAAAACGAGGCGTGAAAACGAATTGCTTTCTTGTTTTCATTACCAGCAGAACAAAGCGACCGTTCACACTGATGAAAGAGTGATGCCGAAAGCAAAACGCGCGTGGTCGTCGTGGAATTACAGGATCGTGAATGAGGACAAACGTTCGGAGCCGAGTACGATCTACTGGATGAATTCGCTCCAGGGCTGTTCGGATAAAAAGAATTATTTCGTTTCTATCAATGATGCGGATGAAGTGGACCGGGAAAAAATAATTTCGGAGATCAGCTACACCCATCCGCTGTTCGATGTGAAAACGGCGGAAGCACAGAAGCATTTGCCGGAATTGAATGCAAACGGCCCTGTTTATTTCTGCGGAAGCTATTTCCGGTATGGATTTCATGAAGATGCGCTCATGTCTGCTGTTCAATTATGTGAATCGATCCTTAATAGAAAAGTAATTTGAAAAGCTATTTATACAGAGCCCAGGTCATGCACAACAGGATGGCACCGAAGAAACACCGGTTCCATTACAACGTGTTCATGTTCTGCGTCGATCTCGATTCGATGGACGATGATTTCAAAAGAACAGCATTCGTCAGTAGGAACCGGTTCAACCTGTTTTCATTTTACGACAAGGACCATCCGGTGAATGAAACTCCGCGCGGTGGCGGTTCCCCCTCCGGGGGCCAGGGGGTGAGGGCGGAACTGAACAAATATTTATCTGAAAAGGGAATTGAAATTCCTGCAAGAGTTTTATTGATCACCAATCTCCGTTTGCTCGGATATGTTTTCAACCCTGTTTCGTTCTATTTCTGTTATGACACGAAGAACGAACCATTATGCGCTGTGGTGGAAGTGCAGAACACGTTCAAGGAAATGAAAATGTATTTCATCGGGAAGGAAAAATTCAACGGAAAGGAATTTCATTTGCGCACGCTGAAATATTTTTACGTTTCTCCGTTCATCGATCACGACGCTGAATTTGATTTTCACCTGGAATTGCCAACGGATAAAATGAATATCCGTATTGACGATTACAAGGACGATAAACGCTTTTTCATCAGCACGCTCACGGGTAGGAAGAAAGAATTAACCTCCGGTCGGCTGGTCGGATATTTTTTCCGTTTTCCGTTCATCACGCTCAAGATCATCACACTTATTCATTGGCACGCCATGCTTTTGTGGTTCAAGAAGATCAGGTTCTTCAAAAAGAAAGAATTCCCGGAACTGCAGAAAGATGTGATGCGAAAATATAAAGCTTAGGGAGGGCTGGATCAGGAAGGAAGAACAACGCATCAATTTCCGTAATGGATTCCGTTTGCGTAGACCGTACCGTCTTTGACCACTGTCTTTCCCGACAGAAAGTTTTTGTATTCATTAAAGGGGTTTTGATCGAAGATGACCAGGTCAGCTTTTTTACCTACAGCTATCGACCCGTATTTGTTGTCTATTCCCATAGATATTGCCCCGTTGATCGTTGCGATCTTCAAAACCTCACTGACAGAAATCCCTGCTTCATGCAACAGGAGTAATTCGGAAAGCAGAGCTTTTCCGCCGTCCGTGCAATCGGTGCCGATCCGGATCTGTAATCCTTTGTCATGAGCCTCTTTGATATAGGCCATGAAAATATCAAAGGCAGTGTTCAATCTTTTCAATTGTTCCTGCGTGAGAAAAGGATCATCAATTCCCTGCTTCCCGATCAGGTAAGAATTGAAATACGTGCGGCCACACAATGATCCGAAAAGATGAATCGTCGTCGAGATGGATGCATGAGCAGCTATCATTTTTCCGACCAGGCTGTCTCTTTTCAATTTCAGATCGGGATGATCCTGTGTGTACCTGATGACTTCCAGTTCATAGGGAATGTAAGAATCAATGCCCGGGTAATACTGATGCATGATCTGCCAGACCGAATCCTCATCAGCAGCGCGATCGTATACACTATTTGTGATGGTATGACAATGCTCAAAAATTGTAACGCCAAGGTCAAGCACCTGGCCAATTTTCATGATCCCGTTATCAATATGACCGCAGATGTTCATTCCCTTTTTATTTCCTTCTTCCACTACTGCTTTCAATTCCGGCTCGCGTAACCGCCAGTAGAGTTTGAGATATTTTATTCCCAGTGAATCATATTCATCCACTTTCTTCCGGGCATCTTCAGGCGATTTAACTTCAACATGACTTATGTATGGTGTGCGTTCTTCGTCTGAAATGATGGCACTGCCACAAATGAAAATGTCGGGGAAATAAGGAGAAGGATCCTTCTGCCAGCCGAGGGACACCGGAATCCATTTTTCAGGTTGACCTACATCTTTGATAACGGTAACTCCATAACGCAGATAAGTATCTGCCAGGCGTTGACGATAAATGGCAACAGAATCTTTAACGAGATATTCGGGTGCATTCGCATAATCACCGAAAACACATCCGAGATGCGTATGTGTGTCGATGAAGCCGGGTGTGACAAGTTTTCCCGCGGCATTGATCGTTTTGAGTGCAGCAAAGGTTTCGCCGCTGTCCAGGATCGCTGCGATCGTGTCGGCGTTGACCAGTATGGTTTTCTCCGCCGAAACAGTTCCGTTTACAGCATCAAAGACAGTTGCATTCTGGATAGCAAGATCAAAAGTCTTTGTTTTTCCGCAGGACGAAAGAAGAAGGAGTACTACTGCCGGAATAAGCGCTCTCATGAATTTCAAAAGTAGTTCTTATTGCTTCTGAAATCGGAAGAGAGATGCTGAACATTGTTAAAAGCGCGATGTGATGCGACCGTACGAAAAGCGGTAAGATCTATTGATCGAATTTCTCGAAGATGTGTGGCTGGTAAGGCAGTTCAGTGCCGCCCCATTCCACGACGGTCAATCCTTTTCGCTGCATAGGTTTGAAATGCTGCGGAGAAAGTTTCCTGTCGGGTATTCCTTCCGCGTTGGTCCATACCATGAACGCCTGGTATTTTGAATCCGGTTTAGGTGAGATATTCATTTCTGCATATTGATCATAATCTTCATTCATGATAAAATGAATATAGCAGCTGTCATTCTTCTGCATGCGCGGGACCCAATAGGTGATGTAATCCGTGATCTCTTTTTCATTCATTCCCATTTCTGCCAGCGTGCGCTCAAAAAATTCCGTCAGACTGTCTTTAAGAACTATTGATCCTTCATTCCAATTCGTGGAAGCGTAGTCAAGATTCGTCTCTCCTTCCCAGAAAAGGTATGGATACATTTTCCCGTTCATACGCAGGTTGCCATCGGGATCAGCTGTGAAATTCCAGCCATCATTGTACGCGGGATAAGTGTATCCCATTTTTCCATTCAGTAAAAGTTGAATACTTACTGCTTGTGTGCGTTCGGAATACACATAGATGACCGGTTTGTCCTCCTGGTTGGAATACCTCATGTATTGCTGCAGATCGAACTGAACCGGTGCAGGCTGATTGAAATTGACATAGAGCGGAATTTTATTTCCTGCAGTGACCGTTATCGTATCCGTTGCTACTTCTCTGTATTTGTCGTTGATGTAGAAGTAAAAGACATATTTACCGGGAGTCAACTTCCTGGTCGGTTTAGTCAATGAAACATAATTTGCTGAATCGATCACGCCATTACAACTGTAAATCACCTTACTGTTGCAGGAAATACTGTCGCCGTAATCGGAATGCGAACTGAAATGGAATTCAATTTCTCCCTCGCTGGCGGAAAGGGTTCCATCCGGAACAGGAGCTCCAACACGATAGGTGCTATCATAGACAAAATATTCAGCCCCGACCTGGCCATGTGCAGCAATACTGAAAGTCAAAGCGAAGATGAGCGGAAAGATATACTTCATGGAATAGCGTTTCCCTTATGATGCAGGGAAAAGACGCATTCCATACGCGCCAATTGTTAAATGTGAACAGTTTTAATTCGAGGCTTGCGTATTGAAAATGGCAGGAACAAATGGCAATTCCGTTCCGCCCCATTCGACAACGGTCAATCCTTTTCTTTCTGTAGTGTAGAACGTCTGTGGCGTGAGCGATGCCTGCTGAACATCGGTGGCGGATGTCCAGATCATGAATAACTGAAGTTTCGTGTCGGGCGCCGGAGTGATATTCATTGTCGCATAATCATCATATTCTTCGTTGATGAGAAAATGAACGTAACAATTCTCGTTCTTCATCATCCGCGGGACCCAATACGTGATGTAATCCGTCACTTCTTTTTCATTCAGGCCGATGAGCGGAAGATTCTTTTCAAAGAAGGGCACGAGGCTGTCGCGGTTCACTACAAAACCATTTTCCCAGTCAATAGAAGCATCATCGAGATCCGTTGAACCTTCCCAGAAGAGATACGGATAATTTTTTCCGTTCATGTGAATTGTTCCATCCCGATCTGCTGAAAAATTCCATCCGTCATTGTAAGCGGGATAAGTAAAGCCAAGTTCGCCGTTCAGGTCAAGCTGGATATTCATCACCTGCGTTTGTTCGGGATAAACATAGATCACCGGTTTGGCTTCGATCACCATATTCACTGATGATTTGAAGTTGATATGTACAGGAGTTTTGAAACCACCCTTGATGAGAATAGAATCGGTTTTTACTTCGCGATAATACGGCCCCACGTAGAATTGAAAAATATACTTTCCGGGTTTTTCCTTCAGGTTCATTTTCCCATTCGCAGGGAAACCGATCGAATCCATTTTTCCATTGCAGGAATAAACAAGTTTTGTAGCAGTAGGTGTATGATCATCACCACCATAATCGAGCAACCGGAACTCGAATTGAAACAACGAAGCCGATCTTCCCAATGACGAATCAGGAACGGACTGTTCGGCGTACCATTCCGGAATGGATTTCTCATTTCTTCCGAAGAGGAAAACCGGAACGATGATGAAAAGCGTAATGACAAACTGCTTCATTGGTCGATGTGTTTCCTTAAAGATGCGTTTTTAACAGGTATTCCATAAGCTTTCCTGCCGATTTTCAACGACCTGCTTTTCCTATATTAGCATCACAAACCTGATGCGTAAATTTCTCCCGATCCTTCTTCTTTTACCACTTGCTTCCTGCTCCCACAAAGACATGATGTCGGGCCGGGCCGATGATATTGAAGAAAGCTTCATTTATTCGGGCACGGAAGGGAAATTCATCATCAACAAGGAACAGGTTTTCCAGGTGACGAGCACGGAAACGAATGGAAAGACCAAAACGGTGAACGGTTATGCGGAATACCGGATCTCGTCGTACGATCTGGCGACCGGAAACATGACAGGTCGTGCGGAGATGGGTGAAGGAATTGAAAAAGCGTGCATCATACTCGGTTATTCTCCCGGAAAAATATGGATCTACAGTCTCGATCCTGATCTTGGATTTCATTGCCGCGATCCGAAGACGATGAAAGTGCTGCAGAATGAATCGGCATTGGTCGCTTCGGGCGTGCTGAAAGGTTTTGCATTTGCGAAACCCGACTGGACAAAACTCAGGGAATATTACGGCTGGAACATCGCTGATTCCTCTTTCATCATCACCAACATGACTGGTTTTCATTATTATTTCAATCCATTGAAAAATACGCTCACGCAAACGGAAGACGAGATACCGAATTATCTTCTGAACACGGAATATCTGCAACAGGAAGCGTATTTCAATAAACAACAGCACCTGACATTGAAGGGCGATGTGCGCAAGAAGATCATCTGGAACCAAACCGATTCGATCGCTTCGCTTGATTATCTCGATCCGCAATTGGTGATCGATAATGACCCGGTGCGGGAATGGAAACGTAAACTGCACATCATCGACAGTCTTGCACACCGGCAAGAGGTGATCGAAGACACACTCAATTCCATTTACACCAGGTTCCCCGTCCTGCGGAATGATGTGATGATGTTCAATGCAAAGACACTCGATGAGATCATGATGAAATCGGAAGTGCGCGACCTGCAGCGTGAAACGGATGATGACCGGAGAATGATCGATAAACTGGAAGCACAGTGGAGCGGACTCTATGATTTCCCGGCGTTGTCGGATACGGCTGGTAATTTTTTCATTGTCTATGCCAGCGATGTTACGGATACGTCCGGAATGATTATTTCGAAGATGAATTTTTCACGCGACAGTTTCAGTGTGGCCTGGACGCAGCGTTTGCCCGGATTTTACCGTCACCCGCAAAAAGCGAGTACCAAAGGAGTGTTTGATAACGAGCTGGCGGATGGAAATCCACAGTTCCATTATCACTGGATCGATATCATGGATGACAAATTCATTATGATCTCCCAACTGGAAATGATCTGCCTCGATCTTCGTTCAGGAAAAGTAGTGTGGCAAAAACCGCTGTAATTGTTTTTACGTAAATAGGAACATGAGTACGATAGCTATCACACACAAGGAAGATTTTTACGAACGGAATGTCGTTTCGATGCTCGCGGAAATGCCTATGGGACGACTGACCATGGAATTTCCCGACGGACATTCTGTTGATTTCGGTAATGGTGATGGGATCCGTGCGGAAGTCCGGATCAACGACACGGATTTTTTCCGCCAGTGTGTACTCTTCGGTGATATCGGTTTTGGTGAATCGTACACGAATGGATTGTGGGATACACCGTCGATCACGAACGTCATCAAATGGTTTCTGCTGAACATCGATCACGCACCGAATATTTCCGGAAGTAATGTCAAGACATTTGCGGTCGGCGTGCTCCGCGTTTTCAATAAACTCTATCATGTGAAACGCGCGAATACAGTGGTGACAGCGAAGAAGAATATCGGGGAACATTACGACCTGAGCAATGAATTCTTCTCGCTCTGGCTCGATCCGACGATGACATACTCCTCCGCTTATTTCAAAGAAGAAAGTTTATCGCTGGAAGATGCGCAGCGTGAAAAATACGATCGTCTTTCGCGCATGATGAAACTGAAACCGGAACATCATGTGCTGGAAATAGGAAGTGGCTGGGGCGGGAATGCGGTACACATGGCGAAGAATTACGGTTGCCGTGTGACGAGTATCACTATTTCGGAAGAGCAGCAGAAACTCGCGACTGAACGGGTGAAAGAAGCGGGACTCGCTGATAAAGTGAAAGTCATACTCGAAGATTATCGCAAGATGGAAGGACAATTCGACCGCATCGTGAGTATTGAAATGCTCGAAGCTGTTGGTGCGCAGTATTACGATGTTTATTTCCGGCAGGTACATCAGTTGCTGAAGAAAGACGGCGTAGTGGCCTTGCAGGTGATCACCTGTCCTGATTCGCGCTTCGAGGAATTGAGAA
>DATJEX010000040.1:0-48080 GCA_035496135.1 Bacteroidia bacterium | reverse complement strand
CCATAAAGACGCAGTTTACATGGCGCAACAGAAGATGAAGGAAGGAAAATGAAAACAACAGTTACTAAAGAGGGAACGAATTACCAATCGCGCGAAAATGCATATATGTGCGCGTTGCGTATTCTCCATTCGGATATTCGAGCCATTCGGAATTTGTTCCCGCTATGAATTACTGTTGATGAAGTGAGCCACCGCCACTCCCATTGAAAAACATCCCTGCAACAGATATCCACCCGTCGGCGCGTCCCAGTCGAGCATTTCTCCAATGACAAAATGATGCGGAAGTTTTTTCAGTTCGAAATTCTCATTGATCTCCTCCAGTGCAATTCCCCCAACGGTGGAGATCGCTTCATCGATCGGCGCGAGCCCGGTGATGGTGACCTGAACATTTTTTATCGTAGTACTCAATTTTTCATCAGAAAGAAATTCTTCTTTTGAAAGTGCGGATTTCAGAAAGGCAACTTGTGTATTGTCGAGATTCAATTCGCTGCGGAGAAAAGTAGTGCGGTTTTCTTTCCCACCATTCTTTATTTTTTTGCAGATCTCTTCAAGTGTAGAATCGGGTCTGAGATCGATATTGATCAGGGCATTTTTATTTTCATTCAGCTGTTTCCTTATTGCCGGCGAATGAAAATAAATGGCTCCGCCTTCCAGTCCTGACTTCGTGATGACGAGTTCTCCTTTCTTTTCAGCATCGCCGCATTTCACGGAAATATTCTTCAGCACCTTTCCTTCGTGCTGTGAAATGAAATTAGCAGGCCACGTTACATTCATCACACAATTAGAAGGTTGAAACGGAATGATGCCGATCTTCTTTTCAGCAAAATATTTTGTCCAGCCTCCCTCACTTCCCGTCACTTTCCAGCTGCCACCACCGAGAGAAAAAATGCAGTTGTCAGTATCAGTCATCAGTTGTTCAGTTGGAGTTTTGAAAAGTAATTTTCCATCTTTCCATCCGCACCATTCATGCTGGAAATGAAAGTGAACGTTTTTCTTTTTCAACACAGCAAGAATTGCATTGAGCACGTCGATCGGTTTTATCCCTTCGATCGGAAAAACTCTTTTGCTCGACCCAACGAACGTTTCAATTCCAATAGAGCGCAACCATTTCCGGAGATCTTCATTCGTGAATTTCAGCAACGCATCTTTCAGAAAATATTGCGGTGTGTAACGCGTGATGAAAGTCTCAATGTCTTCGGAATGCGTGAGATTGAATCCTCCGTCGCCCGCCACAAGGAATTTTCTTCCGGCTGCATTGTTCTTCTCGTAAATGTGAATGTCGAATTTCGTCTCATCGAGATGAGCTGCCAGCATCAATGCCGCCGGGCCGGAACCGATGACGACTATTTTTCTTTTTTCCATGCGGGATTCTTGCTAAGCACTTTTTTATGGATCGGGCAGGAAGGAACATGTGCGCCGGGAAGATAGCCGGTGCTCATGAGAAATTCATTCACGATCTCTCCTCCTGTGAAACGGAAGTTCTTCTTGAAAACTTTCACCCATTCATCTTTCGTCAAAGGATGATGATGATCGATCCATTTCTTGAACGAGCCGTATTCTTTCTGCAAACCGAGAATGACATTCGCGTTGTGAATAGCCGCTTCGATCTTCAAACGGTTCCGGATGATCCCTTCATTCTTCATCAGGCGATCAAAATCCTTCTTTCCGTATTTCGCTACTTTCTTTATTTCAAAATCATGAAACGCCTTGAAGAAATTCTCTTTCTTCTTCAGAATGGTCGTCCAGCTCAGTCCGGCTTGATTGATCTCGAGCACCAATCGTGCGAATAATTCATTGTCGTTGTGAATGGGAAAACCATATTCTTTGTCGTGGTAATGAATGTGCACATTACCTTTTTCCATCGTGGAAACTGCTTCGCAATAGGAACTGGCCATTTTATTTCAATTAAGGTACAAAGCTGCGAATTAGTCCCGTAGGGACGGCATTTCGGTAAGAGAAATCACCCAGCTCTATTTACGGCGGGCGGCGCGTCTTTGATCGAAAGTGAATCAAGGTCGCGCCGCCCGATGAGAAGGGAAGAGCTGCTTTTATTACCGGAATGCCGTCCCTACGGGACTGAAATCTCCTGTGTGAATTTGGCTAACTTTGGTCTCCTAAAATCGCACCCATGCCTACACCAAAATGGAAAACATTACTGAATGACAAAGTCCGTTCAGTTTATCCCCAACCCGATCGCGATAAAGAAAAAGATTCGAAGCTGGAGGAATTCCTCAAGCAGACGATCGTTGCTTTGAATGCGATGAAGCACGATCCGGAAGAACAGAAATGGTTCTGGGGTGATATTTCCAAGCGTAAAATGATCTCCAAACCGAATGCTCCTGCGAAGGAAATCCTTACCGGGATCAAGAATGATATTCATATGCCGCAGGAGATCGGCGATCGTGATCATGTGATGGAAGAATTGCTCACACGTTTCAATGGTGTTCCGCATTGGGGACATACGAAGACATTGATCAACGTCGTGCCGCAATCATCAGAACTTTCTGTTGCTGCTGCCATGCTTGGAGCAATGGTGAATGCCAATCTCGTGGAATCGGAACTTTCTTCTGATATCGCGGCTGCTGAAGTGGAAGTAATTTCCATGCTGGCGGAAATGTTCGGCTGGAATAAAGTGAAAGCGGGAGGAATTTGTACCACCGGCGGAACGAACAATTATCTCTACGCTACAAAAATTGCATTGACACAATGCCTTGGTTATTCTTCGCGCCATAATGGAATCCGCCAGGACGTGAAAGTGCTTGCGTCGAAAGGATCGCATTACGCGAAATACAATACAGCCGACTGGACAGGTTTGGGAAGAAAGAATGTGGTGGAGATCGATGTGAATCCTGACGGAACGATGAACGTCGATCATCTCGAAGAAGTGCTGCGTTCACTCTACAAACAGGGAATTCCTGTAGCAATGGTCGTTGCTACTGCAGGAACAACAGATGCATTCGCCATTGACAATATCCGCGAGATCGCGCATCTCTGCAAAATGATCCCGAAAGAATTTTTCACGGATACGCGTCCGTTCGTTTATGCCGATGCCGTGATCGGCTGGGCGTGGATGGCATTCCGCGATTATGATTTCACGAATAATCCGCTGGAATTCTCTACGCGCGCGATGAAGCTCATTTCCGATTCCATTCTCAAAGCAAGCGGAATGGAAGATGTGGATGCCGTTGGTGTCGACTTTCACAAAACAGGATTTGCTGCTTATGCATCTTCCGCTTTCTGTCTGAAAGATGAACGCATGTTCGATCTGCTGAAAAATCCAGGCGGTGGCGTTTCCTATCTCTTCCATTCGGTGAAAGACATTTATTATCCCGGAAAATTCACGCTCGAAGTTTCACGCGCCTGCGGACCTGCGCTTATCGCGTGGACACACTTAAAATATTTCGGTTACGAAGGTTACCAGGTAATGATCGGACATTTGATCGAAATGCAGCAGGCTTTGCGCGATGAACTGGAATTCCACCAGAACATTGTGGTCGTGAACAAAGACAGTTATGGTGCAGTGACGCTCTTCCGTGTTTATCCGAAATGGATGGACGGAGGATTGCAATACCAGAATGAATTCTTCAAGGAGAAATACGACGACGAGCTGATGAAGTTCAACCAGTTCCAGCAGGATGTGTACAACACACTTTGCGAAATGCATGAACAGGATGGAATTCCCGCACCGGCCCTGAGCATCACCACAAAATTCCGCACGACAGAATACGGCAAACCGGTTTGCGCGTTGAAGGCGTACTTAATGGGAGCGCACACGAATACAGATCCTGCGTATTTGAAAAAAGAAGTCGTGGCGCATATTCAGAAAGCGGTGGAGATCGTGAGCTCGAAGCAGAAGGTGAACGCTCAATAGGGAGGATTACTGATTTTAAGGATGTACGAATCACGGAGAGGAAGAATGACCTGAAGGAATTCTCATCGCAGAGATTACCTGATTTTCATCTCTCCGATCTTTTCCCAATTCATCACTTCAATACCGTCTTTGGTTTTCATTTCCAGTTTTCCGTTGTAGATCAGGTAACCTCCTTTATTTCCACTGAAACTGTTCCATTGCCTGAGAGAACGTAGTTGATCATCGCTGAAAGTGGCGCCTGATTTTATTTCGACCGGCGTTAGTTTTTTTCCATCGTCAATGAGCAGATCCACTTCCACGCCCTTGTTGTCGCGCCAGTAATAAAAATTTGAGAAATGTGCCGCGTTGAATTTGTTTTTCAGGAATTCCGAGACAACAAAATTTTCAAATAACGCACCACGGAAATGAGTGGTATCAAGTTCAGTGGTGGTATGTATTCCAAGAAGACTACAAGCAAGGCCAGTGTCAATAAAGTACAGCTTCGGAGATTTTACTACCCGTTTCCGGAAATTCTTATGATGAGGCTGAAGCAGATGAATGATATAGCTGCTCTGCAAAATACTCATCCAAGCATTTCCTGTCCGCACGTCAATACCACAATCGTTACAAAGCGAATTCATGGATAGTTGTTGCCCTATCCTTCCTGCGCATAACTGGAGAAATCGAGTGAATTGAGTTGTGCTCTCGATATTCCTCAGCTGTTTGAAGTCTCTTTCAACATATGTTCTGATGTAAGATGGGAACCATATTCCCGGATCGATCTTCTTCTGGTAGATCTCCGGGTATGCTCCTTTGAGAAGCCGATCGTTCAAGCCGATCTTCTTCCTGCCAAACAGTTTGATCTCACCGATCGTCAGCGGGAGAAGATCAATATAACCGATCCTTCCGGCGAGCGATTGCGTGATGGATTGTTGAAGAAGAAAATTATTACTACCTGTAAGAATGAACATTCCCGGTTTATCGGCATCGTCAATGATCTGCTGCAGATAATTGAAAAGATGGGGAACGCGTTGCGCTTCGTCAATGATCGCACCTTTCGGGAAACGCGCCAGGAACCCTCTCGCATCTGTTTCTGCAAATTCCCGCTCATCCGGGTTTTCCAGTGAGATGTACGGCTTGTCTTTAAAAAGTGTTTTTACGAGTGTGCTTTTCCCGCTTTGGCGGGGCCCGACAACCGCTACGGCACGGAACGAGCGTGCATATCTGCGGATCAAACCGGCGGCTTCCCTCTGGATCATGGCATAAAGGTAGTACAAAAATAGCATATATATGCCATATTTGTACCAAACACTCCGAACCGCCTGGCAAATACCTCCGCCTGCTCTCTCAGTTCGCGTACCGCCGCTGTTTCCCACAATGCCGATTTCCGTATTGGTCCGGCACGCCACAATTCATATTTTCTGATTTTCGTCAATGAACGGATTTTAGCAGTGGTCGAATCGTAGCTTTGTATATGGAACTGGATAATCTCGCCGAATTCAAATCATCACCGGAGATCAGGCAAAAACTTTCTGCTTATGGCGTCGCGCGTACGTTCAAAGAAGGAGATGTAATTCTGAATGAGAATGCTTACATCCGCGATATTCCCATTGTGACGAAAGGAAGTATCCGCGTGATGCGCACGGACGAAGACGGGCGGGAAATTCTGCTTTATTACATCAAAGCAGGTGAAAGCTGTATCATGTCTTTTCTCGGCGGAATGCATCACGACACCAGCAAAGTAAAAGCGATCGCAGAAGAAGAAACAGAAATTCTTTTTATTCCCATTGACAAAGTGAGCCTGCTCATAAAGGAATATCCCGAATGGCTCGATTATATTTTCCGGCTTTATCACAAACGTTTCGAGGAACTGCTGGAAGTGGTGAATGCGGTTGCGTTCAAGAAAATGGACGAGCGGCTGTTGAATTATATCCGGAAAAAATGTGAGCTCACCGGCAGCCATACGCTTTATGTCACACACGAGCAACTGGCCAATGAACTGGGAACCGCTCGCGTGGTCATTTCAAGGCTGCTCAAACAGATGGAGGAGGAAAAACTCGTGGAGCTGGGCCGCAACAAGATCAGGCTTCTGTAACAAAAGTAACTGACCAGCACTTTTTATTGTCCAACCTTTGCAGAAGTAAACCTGAAGCAAAATGGACATGAACAGCTCAATCATAGTTGCACTTATCGGAACAATTGCCGGAATCCTCAGCGGAATGCTGGGCCTGGGCGGCGCGATCGTCATCATTCCTGCGCTGGTGATGTTGCTGGGATATTCGCAGCAAATGGCACAGGGAACCGCATTGATGATGATGGTACTACCGGTTGGAGCAATGGCCGCTTTCCATTATTACCAGAAAGGATTCGTGGACATGAAGGCCGCACTCCTCATGGCTGTTTTCTTTTTTGTCGGCGGATATTTCGGCGCAAAGTTCGCCACGCAGATCCCACGCCAGGTATTGAAAAACACTTTCGCCATCATGTTGATGTTGATCGCGGTGAAAATGCTCTTCGTTGATAAACACTGAGAATAAAAGCTGCTGTGTAACAAAAGTAGCTGTGCACGGAATGATCAACGCCGACCTTTATACTATGAATTTAAAACCCGGAAAAATGAAGATCCAGCAATTCGAAGATAAAAACCTTGCGCACTATTCCTACGCGATCATGAGCAAAGGAGAAATTGCGCTGATAGATCCGGCAAGAGATCCGGAACCTTATTACAAGTATGCAAAGGAACATAACGCAAAGATCACAGCGGTGATCGAAACGCATCCGCATGCCGATTTTGTAAGCAGCCATCTTGAAATATATCAAACCACCGGAGCGACCATTTACGTGAGCAGATTACTGGGTGCAGAATATCCGCACGAGTCATTTGATGACGGCGACGCGATCGTACTTGGTGGAATCACATTGAAATCACTGAATACGCCGGGACATTCTCCCGACAGTATCAGTATTGTCGCCATTGATGAGAACGGTAAATCCAAAGCTGTTTTCACCGGTGATACGTTATTCATCGGCGATTGCGGAAGGCCTGACCTGAGAGAAGCAGCAGGAGCGATCATGGCAACAAGAACAGAACTGGCGAAACAGATGTATCATTCCCTTCGGGAAAAACTGATGGTTCTGCCGGATGATGTAGCCGTATTTCCGGCGCACGGTGCAGGCAGTTTGTGCGGAAAAGGAATGAGTGAACAGAACAGCAGCACGATCGGCGCGGAAAAAGTCAGTAACTGGAGTTTGCAGCGCATGAGCGAAACAGATTTCGTAAAAGAATTACTCGCCGATCAGCCCTTCATTCCGAAATATTTTCCGTTCGATGTGGCGATCAATAAAAAAGGTGCCGCAGGATTTGCGATGAGCATTGAACAAGTGAACAGGAGAGAACCGATCTCCTGCCAGGGTTGCGCCAATTCACTTGATCCCGGCATCACAGTGATCGATACACGTCCGCAGGAACAATTCAAAAAAGCGCATTTGAAAAATGCCATCAACCTGATGAATGATGTGAAATTTGAAACATGGATGGGCAGCATTGTCGACCCGGGTGAAAAATTTTACCTCGTTGCAGCGCAGGAAGAGGAATTGCAGCAACTGATCAGGCGGATAGCGAAGATCGGTTACGAGGAACAGATCGTATCTGCTTTCAGCTCTGACTACGGAAATTCGGAAACGAAATTATTTGACAGCGCACAGTTGTCGGAAAATGAAGAAGCTTTTACCATTCTCGACATCCGGAATCATTCCGAAGTGAAAACAAAGAAAATATTCAGGAATGCAATTCATATTCCCCTGCATGAACTAAGGGAACGTACCGGCGAGATACCGGTTCACAAACCGATCGTGGTGCATTGTGCAGGCGGTTACCGCAGCGCAGCAGGAAGCAGCATCATCAAATCGAAACTGAATGGGAATTCAGTGGTGTATGACTTGAGCACGGAAATAAAAAAATTCCAGCAATGAATTTTATCATACGTCATAAATTAATACTGGCAGGAATGATCCTGGGCGCGATCGGCGGATATTTCTACTATCATTTTGTGGGTTGTGCGAGCGGTACCTGCCCGATCACATCAAAACCGCTGAACAGCACGTTGTATGGAATGGTGATGGGCGGGTTAATATTCAATTTATTCAGAAAAGAAAAAACAAAAACAGAATAGTCATGAACATCGAAAAAATAATCAAAGAAAAGAACGCCACCATCGTGGATGTGCGTACACGCGAAGAATTCAGCGGGGGAAATGTCGCAGGATCTGTGAATATTCCGCTCAATGAAATTCCGCAGCGGATGGAAGAACTGAAGAACCTGGGATCACCGCTCGTGCTGTGTTGCGCATCGGGAAACCGAAGCGGACAGGCACATCGTTATCTTAGCCAGCACGGAGTGGAATGCTACAACGGCGGATCCTGGCTCGACGTTAATAATTATCAATCTTAAAAACAGAAAAATGATAAATGCACTAAAAGAATTATTCGGATTAGGCCCGAAAGTAAATTACGCTGAACTTGTAAAACAGGGAGCGATCATCCTGGATGTACGCAGCAAAGGAGAATTTGCCAGCGGACACATTAAAGGCTCCATCAATATTCCCGTCAATGCGCTGGGTGAAAATCTCGGTAAATTGAAGGACAAGAACAAACCGATCATTACGTGTTGTGCATCGGGAATGCGGAGTGCTTCGGCAAAAAGTATCCTGAAGTCGAGCGGCTACACGCAGGTTCACAACGGTGGCGGCTGGATGAGTTTACAGAATAAGATACGATGATCAGGCAGCGGCTTTTTACCGGTTGGCATTTCATGCGCTGGATCCGTTTGGGTTTCGGGCTTCTGCTCACGATCCAAACCATTCAGACGCATGATATGCTGTCGGGATTTGTGGCGGCTTTCTTTTTGCTGCAGGCGCTTACCAATACCGGTTGTTGTGGAGTGAATGGTTGTGCATTGCCGGGCGATGGAAAAAGAAATACGACCGGAAGGGAATCTGTCCTGAAAGAAGAAGGAATAAATCCGGATTCAGAATAATAAAACATCGGGTTCTCAGAACCGTTTCGCAAATTCCTCCGCCTGTTCTCTCAACTCACGGATCGCTGTCGTTTCCCACAATGCAGATTTCCGCATTGGTCCGATGCACCACAATCCTTCTACAGTAGAATTGTTTTTGTCAATGATCTTTCCGTCGGCCGTACATTTTATTCCCAAACCGAGTTCATCCGCTGTCACCAGTCCCTGGTTCATGAGATTGACGATGATCGGAAATTTCACTTTGCGGTAATTGGATTCAGGGCCTGTGCAATTGATGATTTTGCTGAAGACATCATTCTTCAATCCGCTTTTCTTATCGAACACCACTTCAATTCCTGCCGCAGATAATTTCGCTTCGGAAATATTTGCTTTGGCAATGAGCAGTTGTCCCGATTTTTCCATTTCGCTTAACAACGTATGTGATGCAAGCGGAATACGGTGACGGAACACTTCCCAGAACGGGCGAAGGCGCTTCATGAAATATTTCCGCTCTTCTATGCTCCACGATTTCCAGAATTCCTGTGTGAGCGGCCGCAATCCGTCGAGATAAGCGACCCAGGAATTATTCTTATCACTTTCAATTTTATTCTTCAGCCATTGCCATGCTTCACGCGGATGAAGATGGCCCGGATATTCGAGTTTCACCGGAATCGTATTCACATCATGCGGCAATGGTAATCTTCCGCGCCGCGATATCATGGAAACTTTCCCTTTGAATCCGCGGGTCTTCAATCCGAGTACCACATCAACAGCAGTCAAACCGGTTCCAACGAGCAGAATATGTTCTTCTCCACCAAGATTACTGTAAATACGATCGGTCCACGGATTGGAAAAATATCTCGGATCGGAATTCACAGGATCATTCTCCGGGAAAAGATCGCCGGGCGGAAAATTCCCGAGTGCGAGCACCACATGATCCGCTTCGATCTCCGTTCCGGATTCCATTTTCGCGCGGAATTTATTTTCTTTTCTGCGGAGTGAAACCACTTCATCAATCCGGATCTGGAATCTGCCCGGCGCGATATGATGAATGCGGTCGAGATGTTCAACAATATAATCGCCGAAAACTTTTCTTGGCGCGAATACTTTCGGATTCACATCGGGTAGAAGATGACGATAGCGGAATTTATTTTCGGTCAGCCAATCGAGAAAATGATTCGGTTCATCGGAGAATAAACTCATTCCCGTTGCCATGACGTTGAGGGGCTGATGTGTGAAATCGTGATTGTAGGCGATCCCTCTTCCGATCATGCCCGGGTTCTTTTCCACGAGGAGGAATTCAGTCGTTTTGTTCAGGCGTGCGAGTGCGAGCGACACGAGTGTGCCCGATAATCCACCACCGACGATCAGAATTCTTTTTTTGTGTTCCATAAATGAAGATCCCGCTGCCCGCTAAGTTAGGATGCGGAGAGCGGGACCGGAATGATAATTATCAATTAAGCCTGTGAAGCGTTGATCTCCGCGAGTGCAGCGGAGCCGGGGCACAGAATTTCCTGCTGAAGTGAATTCAAAGGTTTCTCGCTTTAACCGAGCAGCTGATGCAACTCCGTTGATTCTTCATTCACATAAAGAAGGCCGGTAAGAATTTCTCCCTTCGAACGTGCGGTCTGTACAGCGTTGATCGCCGAAAGACGATCGAATGGATCCCAACCTTTTGCAAGTTTGTGCAGCTGGAGGATCGTACCGTCGTGCATGGTGACATTCGCAACTGTTCCTTCATCGTATTTCGCGGTGATCGTCTTTGCATCCGGAACAAAATCTACTGTGCCTGTCGCTTCGATGTGTTCGCGAACGTAATCGTATGACTTTGTTGAACCAACGTTGTTGTTGAACGTTACGCACGGAGAGATCACATTCAGGAACGCAAATCCATTATGCTTGATCGCTGCTTTGATGAGCGGAACGAGTTGTGTTTTGTCGCCGGAAAAACTCTGGCCGACAAACGAAGCACCAAGTTCAAGTGCAAGACTTGCGAGATCGATCGGCTGGAATTCATTGACAGATCCGGCTTTGCTTTTAGAACCTGCATCGGCTGTTGCAGAATCCTGCCCTTTGGTCAAACCGTAGCAACCGTTGTTCATCACGATGTAAACCATGTTCAGGTTACGGCGAACGGCGTGAACGAATTGTCCCATGCCGATAGACGCGGTATCTCCGTCACCGGAAACTCCGAAGTAAATGAGATCACGATTCGCGAGATTCGCACCTGTCGCCACGGAAGGCATACGTCCGTGAACAGAATTGAATCCGTGTGAATTATTCAGGAAGTACGCAGGAGTTTTGGAAGAACAACCGATGCCCGACATTTTTGCGAGACGGTGTGGTTCAATATTCGATTCAAAGCAAGCCTGCACGATCGCCGCACTGATCGAATCGTGTCCGCATCCTGCACAGAGTGTAGAGAGCGAACCTTCGTATTTGTCCACTGTATAGCCGAGTTTATTCTTCGGCAATTCAGGGTGACGGAATTTCGGACGGATGTATGACATATCAGCTTACTTGTTTCGTTTTGGATTTTACTTTGACGTGCTGCTCGATCTGTTTCGCGATGTTATCAGCGGTGATCGGCGTTCCGTCGTAATTCAGAACAGGAATGAGTTTCTTCGGATCCACATTCATCTCGATCATCATCAGGCTGCGCATCTGCGCGTCACGATTCTGTTCGATCACGAAAATGCGCTCATGTGAATTCACGAACTCTTCCACTTCTGCTGTGAACGGGAAGGAAGTGAGACGAAGCGCATCGATGTTGATGCCAACCTCTTTCATCAGTTCATTCGCTTCGACCGCGGCATGCGTTGAAGTTCCGAAGAAAATCATCGCTGTATCAGATATATTTTTCTTCTGATACAACTGTGGTTTAGGAACGTATGTTTTCGCAGTGTTGAATTTTTTGATCAGTCGATCCATGTTGCGTACATACGGAGCAGCTTCTTCCGTGTAAACGGCATATTCATCGCGCGAAGTGCCGCGTGTCACGAATGCGCCTTTCGATGGATGAGTTCCGGGAATGGTTCTGTATGTGATGCCGTCATTATCCACATCGAGATAACGGCCGTAGCGTTCGAGTTTGTCCAGTTGTTCTGCTGTGAGGACTTTTCCGCGTTTGTATTTGCGCTTCTCGTCCCATTTGAAAGGAGCCGACATGTGATCATTCATTCCCAGGTCAAGATCGGTCATCACGATCACAGGTGTCTGCAATTCTTCCGCGAGATCGAATGCATCTATCGTGAGATCAAAACATTCTTTCGGAGTGGAAGGAAAGAGCAGGATATGTTTCGTGTCGCCATGCGACGCATAAGCAGCTTCCATGATATCACTCTGTTGTACGCGTGTCGGCATTCCTGTTGAAGGGCCGGTACGTTGTACGTCGATCAATACGGTTGGAACTTCAGCGTAATAAGCGAGGCCGAGGAATTCATTCATCAGCGAAACTCCCGGACCGGAAGTCGCGGTGAAAGAACGTGCGCCGTTCCAGTTTGCACCGATCACCATTCCGATGGCAGCCAGTTCATCTTCAGCCTGGACGATCGCGAAATTTTTCTTGCCGGTTGCTTTGTCAACACGGAGTTCATCACAGTAAGCGTGAAATGCTTCGACTACAGAAGTGGAAGGCGTGATCGGGTACCAGGCAGCAACAGTTGCTCCTGCATAAACTGCTCCGAGTCCGCAAGCGGCATTTCCGTCGATCATGATCGCATCGCCAACGAGATCGCGGCGTTCCATGCGGATATTCATTTCGAATTTGAAATTCTCTTTTGCGTAAGCCACGCCGAGATTCAGCGCTTTTACGTTCGGTGCAATGAGTTTTTCTTTTCCCGCGAATTGTTCAGCGAGCAATTTTTCGAGAACAGCGAATTCGATATTCAGGAAATAAGAAAGCGCTCCTACGTAAATGATGTTCTTGAAAAGCTGGCGTTGACGCGGGTCGGAGAATTCACGGTTGGAAATTTCCATCAATGGAATTCCGATGTAAGTGATATCCTGGCGAATGAATTCGGGATGCAGCTTCTTTGTTGAATCGTAAAGGAAATATCCTCCCGGTTTCACGGATGCCACATCGGCTTTCATACTCTGCGGATTCATCGCCACCATCATGTCGATGCCTTCTCTTCTTCCGAGATATCCTTTTTCACTCACGCGTACTTCGTACCACGTTGGCAATCCCTGGATGTTTGAAGGAAAAATATTCTTAGGCGAAACGGGAACGCCCATTCTGAAAATGGATTTTGCAAAAAGGAAATTCGCACTTGCCGAACCTGTTCCGTTCACATTGGCAAAGCGCACTACAAAATCATTCACCCTTACGCTACTGGCTGACATGCGTTTTCTGCTTTAGTTACTTTATAAAAGAATTCCTGCATATCCCATGCAGAGGTTGGACAACGTTCCGCGCACAAGCCGCAGTGGAGACAAACATTCTCGTCTTTCACCATCACGCGTTTGGTCGGAAGAATATCGGACACATAGAGATCCTGCGTTTTTTCATGCGCCGGAGCTTTCAATCGTGAGCGAAGATCATCTTCGTCGCCGTTCGTTGTAAATGTGATACAGGATGTAGGACAAACGTCCACACAAGCATCACACTCGATACATTTATTTTCGGTGAAGACCGTCTGCACATCGCAATTCAGGCAGCGCTGCGCTTCTTTGAAACCCGTCGGAAGATCGAAACCAAGTTCGACTTCTTTCTTGCGGTCTTTCAGTGTTACTTTTTTGTCGGCTTGCGGAACAAGGTAACGGAGATCGGAAGTCACGTCGTTGTCGTAACTCCATTCGTGAATTCCCATTTTGGTGGAATACATCGTCACTCCCGGAGCAGGACGTTGTGATACATCCATTCCTTCGCAAGCGAGGTGAATGGAAATTGCAGCCTGGTGTCCGTGTGCTACCGCAGTGATAACGTTCTTTGGCCCGAACGCTGCATCGCCACCGAAGAACACTTTTTTATTCGTTGACTGGAATGTGGTTTCATTCACAACCGGCATATCCCATTTGTCGAATTCGAGCCCGAGATCGCGTTCGATCCACGGGAAAGAATTTTCCTGTCCGATCGCAACGAGTACATCATCCGCTTCAATGAAAACTTCCGGTTCGCCGGTAGAAACGAGTTTGCGTTTTCCGTTTTCCCAAACTGCCTGTACTTTATCGAAGGTCATTCCTTTGAGTTTTCCATTCTCATGGATCACCGCTTTCGGAACGTGATTGTCAATGATCGGAATATCTTCATGCATCGCGTCTTCCTTTTCCCACGGAGATGCTTTCATCTCGGCGAAAGGAGAACGTACAACGACTTTTACATTTTCACCACCGAGGCGGCGTGAAGTACGGCAGCAATCCATCGCGGTATTTCCACCGCCGAGTACGATCACATTCTTGCCGATCTTGGAAGTATGTTCGAATGCGACATTCGCCAGCCAGTTGATACCAATGTGAATATTCGCTGCTGCTTCTTTTCTTCCGGGAACATCCAGGTCACGGCCTTTCGGTGCGCCTGATCCAACGAAGACCGCATCATATTTCTGTTCTGAATTCAATAATTCTTTCAGCGATTTCACATAATGATTGAAATGCTGCTTGATGCCGAGATCGAGAATGTAATTCACTTCTTCATCCAGAACAGTTTCCGGCAAACGGAACGAAGGGATCTGGCTGCGCATGAATCCGCCGCCGCCCTTTTGTTCATCGTACAAATGAATTTCATATCCGAGCGGAGCAAGATCGCGCGCTACGGTGAGTGAAGCCGGACCAGCACCGATGAGCGCGATCTTCTTTCCATTCGGTTTGAATGGGCCATGCGGCATGAATTTTTTTACGTCGTCCTTATTGTCGGCTGCAACGCGTTTGAGGCGGCAGATCGCAACAGGTTCTTCTTCCACACGTCCGCGGCGGCAAGCAGGTTCGCAGGGGCGATCGCAGGTACGTCCGAGAATTCCGGGAAATACATTCGATTCCCAGTTGATCATATACGCTTCGGAATATTTTCCCTGGGCGATGAGACGGATGTATTCCGGCACTGGCGTATGCGCAGGACAAGCGTACTGGCAATCCACTACTTTATGGAAATACTCCGGGTCTTTGATGTTGGTTGGCTCCACAGTCTGATCTTTTGGTTAATGTGCCTGGTAAGATCCTGCAGAAATGTTGTGGGTGATGGGGTGAACAACACGGCGCAGGAGTGTTTCGTTCAAGGCAGGTAAAATTATCGTTTTTTCGCTTACAAAAATTACAAAATTCCGACCGAAAAAAAGCGGTTAAAATGGCCGGTAATCGAAGAACTTTTGCTATTGGTCGAAAGGAGGTTTGAAATTGAGAAGGGAGGGCGTGCCGGGGGTGTACTAAAAACGAATCGGTACGAAACTACCCATCGATCCATTCGACAAGCTCAGGACTCAGGGCAGGCGAACCGCGGAAACTACGAGCTACCTATAGGCAAGTTCAGGGCATTCGAACCGCGACTGATCACGAATTTATTTCAGAAATTATCTCGCTTCCCCCGCGTCTTCCAGCACTTTCCGCATCACGTACACGGTTGCATTGGAACGCAGTGCGAGATTGATCGCGTCACTCGGGCGTGAATCGACATAAGAGATCTTTCCGCTGTTGTTGATCGCGACGACGGCGTAATAGGTGTTATTCTCCAGTTTGGTGATGATCACTTTCTGGATCTTCAGTTGCTCGGTCATCAGGATGTTGGTGAAAAGATCATAAGTCATCGGTCGCGTCGATTGTGTTCCGCTTTTGTACGACTGAATGCTGCTTGCTTCACAATCGCCGATCACAACCGGAAGATATTTGTCCGTCATTTCATATTTCGGTTCGAGTCGCACGATGTATCCGCCATAACTGTAACTCTGTACATCGCCCACGTGCACTTCGATCGTGTCGTTCTTCGTCACCACCGCATTTTTCGGAGCGGGATTTGGTTTGTTCGAAGAGGAATCCACCGACCACAATGTTTTCACATCCTGGTGATGCTGTTGTTGTGCGTTAACGTTGAGGATGATCGCGCCGGTGAAAATGGTGGCGACGATGAGCGCAGGAAGCAGGAGTTTTTTCATTTTAAAAAAAATTATCTGCCAATTTAGGAAAAAGAATCTGCGCCAATCTGCAGCCAATTCCGGCAGAAGAATTCTCCTGAATTACACCTAATTTTGTATTCAAGAAATTCATCATGGAAAAATTAGAGAATTACATCAACGGCAAACTGGTCGCGCCGACTTCGGGAAAATACATTGACAATTATCAGCCGGCAACGGGGAAAGTATATTCCCTCATTCCGGATTCGGATGAAGCGGATGTGAACGAAGCCGTGAAAGCGGCACAGGCGGCATTTCCGAAATGGTCTGTTACGCCCGTCGAAGAACGCTGCCGCATCATGATGAAAATTGCAGACATCATTCGCCGCGATACGGATGCGTATGTGAAAGCAGAATCGAAGGACAATGGGAAATCCATTCACACCGCATCACTCATTGATATCCCGCGTGCTATTTCCAACATAGAATTCTTCGCCACCGGCATCATGCATTATTCGGCAGAATCGCACATCACCGAAGACCGCGCTGTGAATTATACGATTCGTCAACCGATCGGAGTGGTCGGATGTATTTCTCCGTGGAATCTTCCGCTCTATCTTTTCACCTGGAAGATCGGCCCAGCCATCGCTACCGGAAATTGTGTGATCGCGAAACCGTCGGAGATCACTCCTTACACCGCGTGGTTATTTTCCAAAGCCTGTATCGAAGCAGGATTGCCAGCCGGTGTGTTGAACATTGTTCACGGACTCGGAACAAAAGCCGGACAGGCGATCATCGATCACGCGGGAATAAAAGCCATTTCATTCACGGGCGGAACAAAAACAGGAGCGCACATTGCTGCAAGCGCCGCACCGAAATTCAAGAAACTTTCGCTCGAGCTCGGCGGAAAAAATCCGAACATCATTTTCGCCGATTGTGATTTTGACGCGATGATCAAAACAACATTACAGAGTTCATTTGCAAATCAAGGTGAAATTTGTCTATGCGGATCGAGAATTTTTGTCGAACGTCCGCTCTATGAAAAATTCAAAACGGAATTCGTGAAGAAAGCCGCGGAAATGAAACCGGGCGACCCATCCGATCCGAAAACAAGAATGGGAGCGATCGTTTCGAAACCGCACATGGAAAAAATTCTCTCGTACATCGATCTCGCGCAGAAGGAAGGCGGAAAAATTCTCGCAGGGGGAAAACAAGTACACATGAGCGGAGAATTGAAAGACGGATATTTCATCGAACCGACGATCATCGAAGGACTCGCTTACAATTGCCGCACGAACATGGAAGAAATTTTCGGACCCGTAGTGACGATCATGCCGTTCGATACAGAAGAAGAAGTTCTGAAAATGGCGAACAGCACCACGTACGGACTGGCAGCTTCCATCTGGACGCAGGACATCACGCGCGCGAACCGCGTAGCAGCGAATGTACAGAGCGGGATCATCTGGATCAACTGCTGGTTGTTCCGCGATCTGCGTACACCATTCGGCGGAATGAAGGGAAGCGGTGTTGGAAGAGAAGGAGGATTTGAAGGGTTCAGATTCTTTACGGAGGCGAAGAATGTGTGCATTAAGTTGTGAATGTGAACAGGATTCAAGACAAAACAGCCCTTTCACGTTCACATTCACGCTCACTCTCAGGTAATTCACAGCAACGTTTTAATAAGTCCGTCTTCCATCTTCCATCCTCCTTGCTCCATTTTCCTACCTTTCTTGAAACAAATCCGCTAAAAACATGCTACAACAATTCTTCTCTCACGCCAACTGGTTAGCGATCGGTGTGGCCGCTCTCAGTTACTACGCACTCGGTGCATTGTGGTTCTCCGTTCTCTTCGGCAAACCGTGGGCAGCTGCTCATGGCATACAAATGCCGATCAACGATGCAGACAAAGCAAAAATGAGAAAGCAGATGCCCAAACTAATGGTCGTCACATTGCTCATGAACATTGTGGTGGCCCTCGGAGTCGGACTGGTTATTTATGCAACTTCCACTCACGACTGCGTGCACGGAATCAAATGGGGATTACTCCTGAGTGTTTTCGCTGCAGTTCCAATGTGCATGGGACACATGTACACCATGAAAAAAATGAGTTTGTGGTTCATCGATGGTGCTTATCATACGATCGCGATCACGTTGATGAGCATCATCATTTCTGTTTGGCATCATTAGAGACTTGGGATTAAGAGACATGGGACATGAGAAAAATCTCGTGTCCCATTTTTATTTTGTGCTAATTGAGAAAATATTTTTCTCACGTCTCACGTCTATTTATTCAGCACGATCCTGAACGTTGTTCCTTTTCCCGGTTCCGATCTTTTCACGAAAATTTTTCCATTGTGATATTGCTCGATGATCCTCCTGCACAATGAAAGGCCGAGTCCCCAGCCGCGTTGTTTCGTGGTGAATCCCGGTTCGAAAATTGTTTTCTGTTTTGAGCGTGGAATTCCTTTGCCGGTATCGGTGATGTCGATGTAAACGAACTGGTAGAGATCGGTGATCTCGACGGTGATCTCTCCGCTTCCGTCCATCGCATCCACCGCATTGCGGCAAAGATTTTCGATCACCCATGCGAAGAGCGGGAAATTCAAAGGCACTTCGATTTTTCCTTCCGCTTTCATATGGAATTTCACGGTCTTCGGTGAACGGGTCTGGATATATTCCACCGAATTACGGAGCGCTTCAACAATGTCGGTGTAATCAAGTTTCGGTTGCGAACCGATCTTTGAAAAACGTTCGGTGATCATCTCAAGTCGCTTCACATCGTGCGCGATCTCTTTCGTCATCTCGTCATTCGCACCTTTCAGTTTCATGTATTCCAGCCAGGCGATGAGTGATGAAAGCGGAGTTCCCAACTGATGTGCAGTCTCCTTCGCCATTCCCACCCACACATTATTCTGTTCGGCGCGGCGCGATGTACTGAATAATAAATACGCGACGATGAGGAACATTCCCACAATGACAAATTGAAAGATGGGGAAGTAACGCAGCTTCTGCAGTTGCGGCGATTCCATATAATAGATCACATTGCTGTTCCTGTTGTTGAACGTGATGATGATCGTGTCGCCGTTCTCCTTGAGGTATTTCAATTCTTCGCGCAGGTAATTCAGCGAATCTCTTTTCAATCGTACCGAATCAAGATTTCCGAACGCGATGATGTGAGCGGTGTCGGCGTAGGAATCGGCGAAGATGGCGGGAGCAGAAGCGGGATTCGAAGCAACCTCGCGGATGAACGAACGTTCATTCTCCACATACGATTCGCGGATGTCATCAAAAACTTTTGAGTCGCGGTAGAAGAGATAGTAGAATTGCGCCGGTGCGTGCGGATCGTTCATGCGGTTGCTCACATCGATCGGAATGGAATCATGCTGTTTGCGCATCACTTCCAGTTCGGCCCTGATATAACTCTTGTCTTTCTGCAGTGCCGAATCGAGATTCCGCGAAGTGAAATAATTCCCTTTATCATCGAGCACGATCACCGGGACCGTTTCGTTGTTCTTGATCACATCGAGCACGAGTGTGAATGCGTTGTTATTGCCAATGATCACCGGGTCGGACATGAGTCCGGTAGCTTCGGCCCACACTTCCATTTTCTTCCGTTCTTCAGATGCGATGCGTGCGTACAACTGATTCGTCGCTTCACGCATCATCGCTTTTCTCCGCACGGCGTCGGCCCACAATTCCACATTGCGTTTTTCACTCACCGAGATCTTATGTACGAGCCCACTGGAATACCAGAGTGAAAGGCCTACAATGACGAGCGCTGTTACGAGCAGTAACAGTTTCCATTGTTGTTTGCGTGAGTAGATATTCACTGGTGTAAAGATAGTATACGGCGGGAACGAATTACGAATCGATCGAATATGCGAAGTACGGATTTCGGATTATTTGATTCAGCATGTTCGCCGTACGCACTACGCATATTCGTACGGCAGCTATGCTGACGGATTAGCAGTTCGTTCCCCCTTTCAGGTAGTCTGTTTGGCCATGTAACGGAAGAAAAATATTTTCAGTATATCTGCGGTGATCAGATACAACACAAGTATTCCGGTAATGACCAGGAATTGCATCAAAGGCAATTGCTGCAGACCGAACATTCCGGCAAGCGGGGAATAGATGAGCAGGAGTGTGAACGCGGTCATTAATGTCGCGGAGAGCACAAGGAAAAGAGAAGGTTTGCTTTTCAGGAATGTGCGTGCCGAACGGATCACGAATAAAATGATGAGTTCGGTGATCACCGATTCGAGGAACCAGCCGGTCTGGAAAGCTGCTTCTTTCAGATGAAGTACGAAAAAAAGATAGAAGAAAGTGAGCAGATCGAAAATGGAGCTGTGCAGACCAAAAACAAGCATGAAGCGACGGACCATTTTCAGATCCCATCGACTCGGCCTTCGCAGTTGAGCTTCATCCACGTTGTCGTCCGATACTGCGAGGTATGGAAAATCGGTGATGAAATTCGTGAGCAGGATCTGTTTCGGCAGCATGGGCAGAAACGGAATGAGCAGTGAAGCACCTGCCACGCTGAACATATTACCGAATGTCGCGCCGGTACTGATGAAAATGTACTTGAGTGAATTCGCAAAAGTTTTTCTTCATTCTGTGATTCAATCGGCCAGAACGGAAAGATCTTTTTCGAGCAGCACAAAATCGGCGGCTTCTTTCGCCACATCCACCGCGTCATTCACCGAAATGCCGGTGTCCGCAGCATGAATCGCGGCGACATCATTGATGCCATCGCCCATGTACGCGACCGCTTCGCCCGATTGCTGCAACGCGCGTATGATATGTTCTTTCTGCTGCGGTTCCACTTCGGCGAAAACCTGGATCTGTTTTACTTTCACCTTCAGCGCTTCGGGTGACAGCGCGGCGATCTCACTTCCGAGCAGGATCTCCCCGGTATGGAATCCGAGTTCAGCTGCAGTGTAAGCGGCCACATGGCGGTTGTCGCCGGTGATGATCTTGAGCGAAGTATTCAGTTTATTCAAACGCTCGAGCGAATGAAGTACTCCTTCCTTCAGCGGATCCTCGAGGAGAATGAAACCGAGGAAGATCATTTCTTTTTCATCCGCCTTTGTCATTTTCCCGGCCGGGAAATTCCTGTACGCGAGCCCGAGCACCCGAAAACCTTTCTCACTGTATTCGCGGAAACGGTTGTTGATGCGTTCCACATCATCTTTTCCCAGTGTGCGGATCTCTTTCGCCGAAAAATAACTCGTGCAGACCTCCAGCACATTGATGACCGCTCCCTTGGTGATCATCGTGTAGGAGGAACCTTTCTCCGCCAGGATACTTAACCGTTTTCGCTTGAAATCATAAGGGATCTCTCCGCATTTAGTGTAGCCGGAAATATCTTCACCGAGTTTCTGCAATGCATCGTCGATCGGGTTGTTGAAACCATTCTGAAGCGTCGCATTCAGTTTCGCCATCCGGTACATTTCGGGATCTTCTTTTCCATCGGCATCCACGATCTTACTCACGTGTGAAATTCCTTCTGTGAGCGTTCCGGTTTTATCGGTGCACAACACGGTTACTTCACCGAAGTTGATGATGGATGTGAGTTTTTTGACGATCACTTTCTTCCGCAGCATCCGTTTTGCCCCGGCGGTCATGGAGAGTGTCATGATCGCGGGCAATAATTCCGGGGCCATTCCTACGGCTACCGCGAGTGAAAAGAGAATGGAATCCGCGATCGGTTTATGAAAAATAATATTGATGATGAGAATACAAACGGAGAGCACGAGTGTGATCTTGAGCAGGAACATTCCGAAATGCCGGATGCCTTTTTCAAAAACAGTTTCCTCTTCGGTTTCGAGCGAACTTTTCATTTGCCCGAAAATGGTTTTGTCGCCGGTAAAAACACAGATCGCGTTAGCTGTCCCGCTGATGACGTGCGTTCCTTTCCAGAGGCTGTTCGTTTTTTCAGCGATGGAAGCACTGTGTTTCACTTCACCTTCACTTTTTTCCACGGCAAATGATTCACCGGTGAGCGAACTTTCATTCACGTGCAGTTCTTTACTGCTGATGATCCTGCAATCGGCGGGAATGAGATCACCTGCATTCAACTCGAGAATGTCTCCCGGAACGACATCGTCGCTCTTCAGTTTTTTGATCCTTCCATCACGCATTACATCAACCGTAACGGCAAGCATCTGCTGCAGTTTCTCCACCGATCGTCCCGCATTCAATTCCTGGATGAAACTCAATAAGCCCGTCGTGATGAGAATTCCGAGAATGATGAACATGTCGGTCGTTTCGCCCATGATGCCGGAGAGCAGTACCGCGACCAGTAAAAGCAGAACGAGCGGACTCCTGAACTGGCGGATGAGCAGATGAAATTCCCGTGTCCGTCTTCCCCGTGTGTGTTTTTTTCCGCTGAGTTCCCGCAATCGTTCATTCGCTTCCGAAGTCGTCAGTCCCGAAGGGGAACTCCGGAGTTCACGATACAGTTGTTCCAGCTGATCAGAAGCGCAATCCATAACAACGCTGCGTTTAATGAGAACGAATGGAGCGGAAGAGAATTAGTCCCGGGAACTTCCCTATTTCGCCGGAAGCATATGCATATGCTCAATGAGATTGGTGCGGAAAAGTTTTACCGCGATGGCCAGCAATACAATGCCGAATACTTTGCGGAGAATGGCAACACCTCCAACGCCCAGGAATTTTTCGAGCCGTGAAATATTCTTCAGCGTGAAATAAACGATGATCACGTTAATGCAGATAGCGATCACGATACTGAGAATATTATAATCGGCGCGGAGTGAAAGCAGCGTGGTGAGTGTTCCTGTTCCGGCAATGAGCGGAAAGGCAAGCGGCATGACCGAAGCTGTGGAAGGAACTTCGTCCTTGTACAGGCGGATACCAAGGATCATCTCCAGCGAAAGAAAGAAAAGCACGAACGATCCCGCGATCGCGAAATCGGAAACTTCGATGCCGATAAGATTGAGCATGGGTTTACCGATGAAAAGGAAACCGATCATGATGAAGAAAGAAACGACCGAAGCTTTCTCCGAATTGAGTTCGCCCACTTTCTGCCGCAGGCCAATGATGACAGGGATGGAACCGACCACGTCGATCACGGCAAACAACACCATGGTTGCCGTGGCTATTTCTTTGATATCGAATTTCAGGATCATCGGTGAATAAGGCGAAAACAAAGGTAAATGTAATTAGGAACGGCAGCGATTTTACAAATGAAAAATCATTCACGCCGAAGCAATTTCCTGAACGGAAAATCACTATTTTTATAGGAGACGAAATGAGCCCGTTATTCCGGAAAAATATCCTGGTTTTAATCCTTGGCCTGGCAACTTTCATTGCAAGGGCACAGGGCGACATGCGCTTTTTCGGCACCGCCACTTTCAACGGCAGCCCGCTTTCCGGAGCGAATGTGAGCGTGCTCATGGACGGGAAGCAGATCATCAATCTCACAACGGGCAAGAACGGCAAATTCAAATTCACCATCGATCTTGGACACACGTACACGATCAATTATTCAGCGCTCGGATGTGTGCCGATGTATATGACCATGGACCTGAACGTGCCAGCGGATAAAGCCTGGATCTATCCCGATTATGTTGCCGAGATCCCTTTTTTCACTTCGGCCGATCCGAAAGTGAATACGCAGCTTTTCTCGCAGAAACCATTCATCAAAGTTGTTTTTGACGGAAGTAAAGGATTTCACGACGATCCAACGTACCGTTTCATAGACGAGATCTTCAAGGATCCGAATGATGAATTGCTCAAGCAGCAGGAAGCAGCGAGAAAACTGGCCGAAGACAAAGCGAGGTTGCAGGCCGAAGAGCAGGCGAGAATAGACGAAGCGGAACGTTTGCGTTTGCAGCAGGAAGCGGATGACCGTGCGCGCGCAGCCGAAGACGCGAGAAACAAAGCCAATGACCAGAGCGCTACCACTACCTCCACAACCGACGATGCACAACCTGTCGTGACCACCGACGCCATTCAGCTGGAAAAGGAAAAACAGGATCGCCTTACGCGGGAGAAGCAGAACAAGAATATCCGCGCGGAGTATGAGAATAACCTGCTCAAACTCGTGGCGGAAAGTGAACGCGCCACCAACATCAAGAAATACAACAAGCTGAAGGAAGACGCGGAAGGGAACACCGTCGTCACCATCCTGCGTCGCGAAGCCGAAGTAAAAGCACTCAGCGCATTCCTGATCGAACAGCAGAAAGAAAGAGCACGACAGACGCTCGCGAACAAACAAGTGAAAGAATCAGCGATCAAAGATCTCATCACCACTGCCGCACTTGTTGAACGAGACATCCGTGCAAGCCAGCTGAAACCCGTGATCGCATACACCAATATGAGTTACGCACCGTCACCGAATATCGTGGAAACAACGGATGATGGATTTTTCCGCGATGTGAAATCTACGGTCATCAGCTGGCCGGGAGGAATACGCACGATCTTCCGGATGGAACAATACTGGTGGGGAAGCTGCTACTATTATCATGATAATGTGGAAATAGATATCAAAACATACGAAGCAGAACTCTTCAAGCACAAACGCAGTTAACTTTTTATGCTCAGAAAATACGCTTCTCTTTTTCTATTCCTTTTTCTTTCTCTTTCCGCGGTCGCCCAGACAACCAGTTTCATTACCTACGGCGTTGAGCAGGGACTCGTTCAATCGCAGGTGCAATCACTCGTGCAGGATGATGATGGTAATCTGTGGATCGGAACACTTGCCGGATTATCACGCTACAATGGATTGACCTTCGAGAATTTTTCCAAGAAGGATGGACTCGCAGAAGACTGGGTGACGACTTCCTACAAGGATTCGAAAGGAGACATCTGGTTCGGCCATTGGGCAGGAAGTGTGAGCCGGTACAGCATCAAGACCAAAAAATTCGAAAGCCTCAATCTCGAGGAATACACACGCTTTCACACCGTAACCGCGATCACGGAAGATGAACAGGGATTCGTGTGGATCGCGACAGAAGGTTCCGGAATTTTCATTTACGATCCGGTCAAGAATAAAAAGTTCGCGCTCAACGTGAAGGACGGACTCGCAAGTGCGAATGTGTATGATCTCGCGCTCGACAAAAGCGGGAACATGTGGATCGCTACTGATCATGGCATCACCATCTGCGATACAAAAGGAGATATCAGTTCACCGGCATCGTTCGTCGATTTCAATTCGGCACGCGGATTTGTGAGTGATGTCATCACCTCACTTGAACTTTCGAACGACGGAACGGAAATGTGGGTGGGAACGGGCGACAAAGGTGTGATCGTGCTGCAATTGCCTGCCGGGTTTGTGAATCGCAATGCGCCCACGCTTGTGCCGGCGATGCGCTCGTACGCGAGCGCGCAGGGAACAGGATCCGATTTCATCGAAGCGATCAAAATGGATTCGAAAGGAAATATCTGGATCGGAACGACGGGTGGCGGCGCTTCGAAGATCACTCCTTCACCCACGGCAAAAAACCGTCTCGACGCGCTCGATCATGCGATCGTGAAAAATTACAATACGAAACAGGGACTGAATTATTTCAACGTGAATGCGATCCTCGAAGACCGCGAAGGAAATGTCTGGATCGGTACTGATGTGGGATTGAATCAATATCGCGGAGAACGGTTTCAGTTGTTCGATCGCCAGGACGGACTCAACAACGATATCGTCTGGGCCACACTCAGTGATCATGAAGGAAATGTCTGGCTGGGAACGAATGATGGTTTGACCAAGCTTACATTTTTCACTGTAGAAGGAACAGGCGAAAGAAAATTCAGCGCGAAGAATTATTCCACGGCAGATGGACTCGGAAGCAACGTCATTCTTTCGCTTTATGAAGATGATCAGCACAACATGTGGGTGGGAACAGGATTCGGCGGAGTGAGTAAGCTCGCGAATGGAGAAACAAAATTTGAAACGTATTCCACGAAAGATGGACTTGCGAGTGATGTCGTGTACGCGATCAATTCAGATGCGCATGGCAATCTCTGGTTCGGAACAAAAGAAGGCGCTTCACGTTTCGATCCGGTGTTGAAGACGTTCCGGAATTATACCGTGGAAGACGGACTCGGTGGAAATAACGTGTACCGGATCTTCCGTGACAGCCGCGACAATATCTGGTTCGGTGCGCTCGGCGGATATCTCTCCGTTTACGACGGACAGGGATTCACCAAGTACGATGAGTCGAGCGGGATCGTTCATCGTTTCATCCTCGCCATTGACGAAGACAACGAACACAACATCTGGTTCGGTGCTTATGGCGGCGGCGTTTACGAATACGATGGAAGAGTCTTCACGAATTACACCATGAAGAATGGCCTGTCGACAGAATCTCCTTATGCGATCATTTGCGATAACGACAATAATATCTGGGTAGGAAACAGCCGCGGACTCGATCTTTTCGACAGGAAAGACAGCACGTTCTCGCATTACGGAAGAAGCGAAGGATTCCTCGGTGTGGAAGTGAATCCGAATGCAGCGTCATTGAATCGTGACGGAAGTTTGTGGTTCGGAACGATCATGGGCGCGGTGAAATTCGATCCGAAACAGAACATCCGGAATAAAGTGGAGCCGGTCACAGCGATCAGCGGACTGAAGATCTTCATGCGTGATGCTGATTTTCCCGATGAAGGAAAATTCAGTTACGACCAGAATCACCTCACGTTCGTTTTCGCAGGCGTTTCATTGACGAATCCGGAAAAAGTGAAATACCAATACATGCTCGAAGGTTTCGACAAGGATTGGTCTCCTGTTCCAACGCACCTGAACGAAGCCGTGTATTCGAATCTTTCTCCCGGTGAATACACCTTCATGGTGAAAGCCTGCAACAACGATGGTGAATGGAACAAGGCCGCCGTCGAATATAAATTCTACATCCGTCCACCATTCTGGCAAACCGCGACGTTCTACGTGATCATGGTACTCGTGGTGATCTTCCTCATTTACGGATTTGACAAATGGCGCACGAGTAATCTGAAAAAACAGAAACGGGTGCTCGAAGAAAAAGTGGAAGAGCGTACGCTTGAACTCGCGTTGAAGAACGAAGAACTCGCACTTCGCAACAAAGAAGTGATGGACAGTATCCGTTACGCGAAACGGTTGCAGGACACGATGCTGTTGCCAAGCCGCGAAATGAGAAAAGCCATCCCGGATTCTTTCATTCTCTACAAACCGAAAGACATCGTGAGCGGTGATTTTTATTTCTATCGCCCGGCGAATGTGAATGGAAAAAGAAAAGTTTTCATCGCGGCGGTCGATTGTACCGGTCACGGTGTTCCGGGCGCTTTCATGAGCATTCTCACCAACGACATGATCGTGGCCGCGCTGAACGGACATGAATCCGAAACGCCTGCGCAATTACTCGACCGGTTGAACAAAGAGATGAGCGACAAGATGCGCCATACGATTGACGATATCCAGGTGCGGGATGGTGTGGATATCGCACTCGTTTCTCTTGACCTGGATACACTCGAGATGAAATATTCAGGCGCATTCAACCCGATCTATATGTTCCGCGGAAAACAGTTCACGGAATACAAAGCGGATAAAATTTCCATTGGCGGATTCAAGGAAGAGAATGCAAAATCCTATTCCGACACCACCGTGCAATTGCAGAGCGGCGACACCATTTATCTTTTCTCCGACGGTTATGCCGATCAGTTCGGTGGGCCACAGGGAAAGAAATTCAAACTCTCGCAGATGAAAGCGCTGTTGCTGAACATGCAGGACCAGGAAATGATCGACCAGCATCGTATTCTTGACCAGACGATCGAAACGTGGAAAGGAACGTATGAACAGGTGGATGATATGCTGGTGATCGGGGTGAGGGTTTAGTGAATGAAGCGATTGCGTAATTTTGTATAGAACACATGACTGAGAGATATCCTGATAAAATAATTTTCGGCAACTACGAGCGTGCTGATGTGCTGAAGTGGATCAACGACTTCCGTTATTTCACTTTTGCACGAGGCGGACTGAATGAATTTGTGACCGATGGTGATGAATTTGTCGTTTCATTTTCTTTTGACGGGAAAGAGGATCTGCTTGAAAAAATGAAAGCACTCGGAATAGAATTGAAAGCGATAGTGCCCGGGGAAAAGACATTCGATCGTAAAGTAAATGTGAGTAAGGAGAATGCGGTGACGCTTCCCGATCCGATCGTTTCATTTCCGGAACTCGCGCAACCGAAATTCCAGAATATTCTCGGCGTGAATGTTTACGTGTTCATTGGTGAAGGATATTTCTGGATCGCGGTGAGCAACACGATCAAATCGGGTGAGTGGTGGAAAGTGACGCCGGCGGACGTGGAATGCTGCATGAAAATGGAAAAACTTTTCGATCAGCTCGGATGGCGATCATCAAGAGTTTATCACACGGAGAATTACGGACGATTCGTGAACAGGAATAATTATCCGCAATATTTCCAGTCACCTGTCGAATCAGAAATCCCGGAGAGGCGGGCCGACAATGCAAATTAAGATCCGCCAGGCCGACGAGAATGATCTTCACGCGTTGAGGGAGTTGTGCATTTCCACTTTTCATCATGCCTATGCTCCCTTCAATACAGAAGAAAATATGCAGCAGTATCTCGGTGAAAAATTTTCCGAGGAGCAGATCAGCGCTGAATTGCAGGATGAGGATTCGCTTTTCTTTGTCGCGGAGGAAGAAGGAGAACTGATCGGTTATGTGAAATTGGGATTGGATCCGCCGAAGGAAAAAACAAAAATGCACCGGCCGGTTGAAATTCTCCGCTTTTACGCCGGAGTCGATCACATCGGCAAAGGCATAGGGAAAATGCTGATGGAAAAAGTGATCTCGTTCGCGAAGGAAAATAAATGTGATGCGATCCATCTCGATGTCTGGCAGAAGAACAGCGGCGCGATTGAGTTTTATGTGAAATGGAATTTTGAGATCGTTGGCACCACCACCTTCATGCTCGGGAAAGATGTGCAGGAAGACTGGGTGATGTTGCGAAGGATCGATTCAAAACTCTGAACGTGGAGGAACTCACCCGCCTGAACAAATACATTTCGCAGACAGGATTCTGTTCGCGCAGGGAAGCGGATTCTTTCATTGAGCAGGGAAGAGTGACGGTGAATGGAAAGGTTCCCGAACTCGGAACAAAAGTTTCGGATGCGGATGATGTGCGGGTAGATGGAAAACCGATCAAAGAAAAAGCAGAAGCACATTACATCGCCTTCAATAAACCGCGCGGCATCACTTGCACAACGGAACGTCACATCAAAGGAAATATCATCGATTACATCAATCACCCGATGCGGATATTTCCCATCGGCAGATTGGATAAGGATTCGGAAGGCTTGATCTTTCTCACGAATGACGGGGACATCGTGAACAAAATCCTCCGCGCCGGAAACAATCACGAGAAAGAATACATCGTGAATGTGGATCGCCCGGTAACGGAAGATTTCATCCACAGAATGTCGAACGGTATTCCCATTCTCGAAACAGTGACCAAAAAATGTTTCGTGGAGCAAACCGGCAAAAACCAGTTCCGCATCATTCTCACGCAGGGATTGAATCGCCAGATCCGCCGGATGTGTTCTTACCTCGAATATGAAGTGACCAAACTGAAACGCGTCCGCATCATGAACATCAAACTCGGCGGACTGCAGACAGGAGAGTGGAGGGATTTCACGAAAGCGGAGATGGACACGATCAATAAGCTGGTAGCTGATTCATCCAAAACTGCGTAGCTACTGTACGAATTACGAAATGCACGAAATACGAAGTACGAAAGAATACGGATCCGGGTATACCTTTCGTACTTCGTATTTTTAGCGAATTCGTATTAGGTACTTCGTCAATTTCGTAGTTCGTACAGTAGAAAGTAACATTGGTATATATGAGAAAAGCCCTCTTCTGGCTGATGCCGCCGGTATACAGCCTCGCCGGAGTTTATCATTTCATCGATCCGGTTTTCTACGACCGGCTCATGCCATCGTGGATCCCGCAGCATGCTTTGCTTATTCTTGTGAGTGGAATAATTGAAATCCTTCTCGGGCTCGCACTTTATCTTCCCCAAACAAGAAAAATATCGGCGTGGCTGATCATCGCGATGCTGGTCGTTTTTCTTTTTGTCATTCACATTCCCGACACGATCTCATTTTATGGAACGAACGCAAAATGGTTCTGGATATCACTGGCGAGAATCCCACTGCAGTTTTACCTCATCTGGTGGGCGAAGAAGTTTACGCGAACCTACCAGCGTAAATAATGGGGTACTAACAGCGAACCAGACCGAAACTCCGAACCACGAAATTTCGAACTGTTAGTGGTTTGTACATTCGGGTTTGGTTCGTAGTTAGTACGCGATCACTCTACTTCACACACAAACACCTTCGACTCCTTATTCCCCTTCTGTTTGTACAGCGAAGCAAACGCCACATCTGCAATGATGAAATTCATTCCCGGTGAACGGTATTCTTCCACCACATGTTTGATGTCGAAATCCTTCAACTCCGCTTCGGTGTTGTAGCGGATGTAAACGCGGATGGTGAAATCTGTATCGAGCAACGCTTCTCCGCTGTAATTCGCACCGAGCGTATTCTTCAGCTTCTTCAGTTTCTTGTAGGAATATTTGTAATCGTACGTGAGTGCTGAAATATCGGAGAGCACCGCGCTTCCGGTTGGATGACTTCCTGCGCCTTTGCCGGTAAACGTCTGCGTGCAGGAGAATGCTCCTTCTACTTCGATGCCATTGTATTCGTAAAGCACTTTGAAGAGTTCATCTTTAGGACTTACAAAACGCGGCATCACATAAACGCGGAATTTGCCCGCTCCTTCGGAGTCTCCGACTTTCGCAGCACTCGCCACGAGTTTGATGCGCAATCCTTTTTCTCTCGCGTAACGAATGTCGTTGAATGTCACATTCTGAATTCCGAGTGTGAGCACAGAATCCGGTTTGAGGATCACACCGAACGCGTGAACGCTGAGCAGACACAATTTATAAAGCGTGTCGAATCCGGCGACGTCGAGCCATGGATCTATTTCCGCGAAACCATTCGTCTGTGCGTCTTTCAGAATTTCACTGTAGTCTTTGCTCTCCAGTTCCATTCTCGTGAGAATGTAATTTGTCGTTCCGTTCAGAATTCCGCGCAAAGAACTGAGCAACTCATTGTCATAATATTCCTCGAGCGTGCGGATGATCGGAATACTTCCACCGGCCGAACCTTCGTAGATCAGCGCGACATTGTGCTCAAGTTGCAAATGATACAATTCCTCGAAGTAAGTCGCCAGCATTTTTTTGCTCGCACTCACCACGGAAGTATTGTTCTGCATCGCGCGTTTCACAATAGCGAAAGCTTCCTCGGTGTCGTTGATCATTTCCACTACTACATCCAGATCGTTTCGGTCCAGGATATCATTCTTGTCGAACGTGATGAGTCCTGCTTCCACCGTTCTCTTCTTCGACGGATCCTTCACGCAGATCTTACTGATATCCGCCTGCAGCACTTCGGAATGATTAAGTACATCGTACAGCCCTTGTCCTACACATCCGAATCCGAAGAGCGCGACTTTGATTTTATTGTCTTTCATAATTGATATTTGTAAATGCTGTTGTACGAACTACGAAATGGGCGAATACGCTAAATACGAAATCGCGAAGAGACGCAAAGATACTGGTCGATCTTCCGCATTTCGCATCATTTGTATATCTGTATTTCGCATATTCGCCCATTTCGTAGTTCGTACTAAAGATGTAATCCACACTCCGTTTTATTCCTGTTCACCCATCTTCCTTCACGGCCTCTTCCTTTCACGGTGCAATGAATGCAACCGACCGAAGCGAATCCGTGCGCGAGAAGCGGATGCGCGGGCAAACTATTCTGCTTGATGTAATCACTCGCCTGTTCGGACGTCATGTCGATGATCGGGTAGAATTTGATGATGCCTTCCTTTTCCTCGAAGATGTTCATTTTCTTCCGGTACGAATTCTGCGATTGCATCAGGCCCGAAACCCAGATCCCGTAACCGGGTTTTATTTTGTCGAGCGGCTCCACTTTATTGATGGAACAGCAGAGATCAGGATCTTTCGACCAGGTTTGATCTTCGCGCGTGAAACTGTTCTTCCAGTCTTCCGGCAGAACAGTTTCCACATTCAGGTGAAATAATTCCGTTAGTTGATCCTTGTATTGAATCGTTTCGGCGAAATGATAAGTGGTATCGAGGAAGAATATTTTCTGCGCAGGATTTATTTTGCTGAAGAGATGAATGAGAATAGCAGACGTAGTTCCGAACGAAGAAGTGAAAAGGATCTTGCTGAAATCTTTGTACAATTCCTTAACCCGTTCTTCCGGACGCAACGCAGTATATTTTATGTTCAGCTCTTCTATGTTCATGGAATGAAAGTTCCGATGATAATTTTAAGACTGATGATGATGACAAGAAATCCGACAAGGATCAATCCGTTGCGGACAGAAATCTTAGTGGAAAGCCAGACGGAGATCGGAGCAGCGATCATCGCGCCGATCACCAAACCGACGATCACTTCCCAATGAGAAAGGCCAAGAAGAAAAGTGTACGTCAATGTTGCCATCAACGCGACGAATGTTCTTGCGGCATGTGCCGAGCCGATGGTGTAACGAAGATCTCTTCCGCCTGCAACCAGTGTTGACGTAACGATCGGTCCCCATCCGCCACCGCCGGCCGCATCGAGAAATCCTCCTGTTGCAGCGAGTGGCCAGATGTTGTTGAATTTCTTTTTGCGGATGATTCGGTTCTTCAAAGCTTTCCGGAGAATGAGCACTCCAAGAATAAGCGTGTAGGCCGCGACGAATGGTTTAACGTAGATCATGTATTGTTTCAATAACGACAACGTCACCGCACCGATCACGGCGCCGATCGCTCCCGGAATAAATAGGTTCCGGAATAATTTCAGGTTGATATTTTTATAACGGAGGTAATAAAGCGAAGATGTTCCGCTGGTGAAAACTTCAGATGCGTGCATGCTCGCACTCGCGATCGCGGGAGAAATTCCGAAAGCGAGGAGAAAAGTACTTGCACTCACACCATACGCCATTCCCAACGCACCGTCGATCATCTGCGCGATGAACCCGCCGAGGATCCACAGCAGGATCTTTGAATCGAATTGCGTGAAAAAAGTTGTGGTTGCATCGCCGATCGTGTGGAATGGAATGTACGTGAAGAGTAAGTGTCCTGTCACGAGAAGCGAGAGCACGGAAAGTGAATACAGGATCGCCATGCGCACTCTCTTGCGAAAAACTTTTTTCTTGTCTTTCCGTTCGAGCAGGATCGCCGTCGCTTTATTGAGCTCTTTCACTTTTTCGGCGAAATCTCCTTTGAGCGTAGTTCTCAGTTTATTCAGTTGCTCAATGGAATCCTGCGTTTCTTCCGGGATACTTTCCTGCAGAACTTCACGCAGGCGTTTCGCCAGTGTCGGCGATTTTCCATTGGTGGAAATGGCGATCTTCAGATCTCCTTTACGTACGACGGAAGAAAGATAGAAATCACACAACGCGGGAGTATCAGCCACATTCACGAGCAGGTTCCTGCTGTGCGCTTCTTCCGCCAGTTCTTCCGAAAGACCGAAATCATTCACCGCGATGAACACGACATCGATCTCTTCAAAATCATTCGGCGCAACTTCGCGTTCGAAAATAATGAGGTTGGTGAATTCACGGGAAATATCAACGATCTCTTTCCGGATCTCTTTACCAACGAGCGTGATCTCGGTGGACGGACTGTTGGAAAGTATCGCCTGCAGTTTTTCGAGCGCCACATTTCCTCCGCCGATAATAAGCACGCGCAATTCATCCAGTTTCAGAAAGACCGGGAATAATTCATTGCTGTCGGTATCCGTTTCCTTGGTTTCCAGGAGTCCGTTTTTTTCGAGTACAAAATTCACCTTTTTTCCCTTATGAATTACGTTTATTTCAGTGAGCGGAACTCCCATCGTGAGACAGGAGTTCCGTTGTTGACACAGGCCAAAACCGTTTTGCCTGATCAGTTCAGCAATTGATTCTCGAGGGAGAGCAGGAATGCCGCCCTCGGATTTTTGCGTACGACTTCTCCGATGACGATCACAGCCGGAGCTTTGATGTTCTCCTGCTTCACCGCTTCTTCGATCGTGTCGATGGAACCGATGGCCGCATTTTCTGTTGGCAAAGTTCCATCCTGGATCACGGCAACAGGAAGATTTCCTTTTCCATGTTGCTGGTAGATCTTCACGATCTCGGGAAGTTTTTTCAGGCCCATGAGAATGACAGCTGTTGCTTCCGATTGTGCAGCGAGTTTCACATCTTCCGGAACTTTCCCTTCGGAATTTCTTCCGGTGAGCACCCAGAAACTTTCGCTGATACCGCGATGTGTGACCGGAATTCCCTGCGAAGCCGGAACACCAATGGAACTGGAGATTCCCGGGATCCATCCCACGGGAATGTTGAACGATTCGGCGAATTCCAGTTCTTCGAGTCCACGGCCGAAGACAAACGGATCCCCGCCTTTCAGCCGCACGACGTGTCCGTGCGTGAACGCGTAGTCGACGAGCAGTGTGTTGATCTGCTCCTGCGTGAAAGAATGCTGGCCATCTCTTTTTCCGACGAATATTTTTTTCGAATCGTAAGGAGCGTATTTCAGCAATTCTTCATTCACGAGTGCGTCGTAAAGAATGACATCCGCTTCACCGAGCGCGTTGATGCCTTTGAGTGTGATGAGTTCTGCATCGCCGGGACCTGCGCCGACGAGTGTGATCCTTGGTTGTATATTTTTCATGGTAATGAGTAGTTAGTATTGAGTAGTGAGAAATAGGTAATGTTGATCAGAAACGGTCCCAGGCATTGGTAGGGACACGAAGCTTCGTGTCCCTACCACGCGCCCGCAGTCGTAACCAACATCGACGGAACAAGGCCTGGATGGTTTCTCTCTTTGCCGCATCGAGGGGAGTCGGGATGTTAGTTGAGGATGAGCCCTTCGACAAGCTCAGGAGTTTCTTCTTGTTTTTCATGATGTTGCTGATGATAATGTTTGGATTGACTGAAAAATGATTCTGCATCGGCGAGATAATTCAGCGTGAATAATTCATCTGCTTCCTGTTTATTGATGCGCAAAACATGTTCACGGAAACTGTTCGGCAAATAGAATGATCCTGTCTGAACGAAATGCGTATCAAAATCGCTGATGAGCGTGTGCTGTGTGTTCACGGGTAATTCTTTCAGCAACAGCAATGCTTTCGCCGACTGAATGAACGTGTTGTATGCTTTATAAGCGGCATCTCCGAATTTCTTTTCTGAGAAATTCTGTTTCGCGAATGACAACGCTTCTTCCGCATCAAGGAGCAAGGTGGACACCAGGTCCACTTTCACGCCCGCGCATTCGCCCACACCGATCGCCGTCTCGAATTTTGTTTCCTGGTTCCAGTCGATGAGCTCGTGATCTTCGATCGTGTTCGTGTCGGCCAATGGTTTGAGCAATTGATAAAAATGATTTTTCCCTTTGCGGTCGTAGTAAGCATTGAACGATTCATTTTCATTCGCTGCATTTTTGTAATCCAGTAGAATGAACCGAAGAATAGCCGGGGCACGTTTGCTCGGGAACTTGATCACTTTTTCGGCGACCCGCCCACTTCCACTTCCTGTTGCTCCGCCGCCAAGAACAAGTTGCAGCGCTGGAACGACATTGTTTCCCGCCTTCACCGAACTACCGTGAAAACCGATCTGCGCGAGTCCGTGTTGTCCGCAGGAATTCATGCAGCCGGAAATTTTGACAGCGATATTTTTCTCTGCGATCAATTCCGGAAATTCGTTACGGATCACTTTTTCCAGTTCGGCTGAAACGCCGGTGCTGTTGGAGATCCCGAGATTGCACGTATCTGTGCCCGGGCATGACGTAATATCTGCGAATGCATTCGCGCCGGTTTCCGCCAGGCCGATATTCTTCAATTCATGAAAGAGCGCAGGCAAAGCATTTCTCGGAACGAAGCGGATGAAAAAACTTTGACCGGCGGTGATGCGCAATTCGTCTTTGGAATAACGTTCAACGACAGTCGCGAATTTGCGGGCGTCGACAGAAGAAATATTTCCCTGCGCGATCTTCACATTTACTGCAAACCAGTTTTTCTGTTTCTGCTCGTACACATTTGCTTTCAGCCACGCATCATACGTTTCACTTCCGGTGACGCGGAAAGTGGTGAAGACATTCTCCTGTTTTTCGAGTGAAGCTGACGGCTGTTCGGGAAATTCCGGTTTGTATGAAATGGCTTTACGCTCTTCTGAGACGAGTTTCAACAATTCTTCCAGCCCGATCTTATTCAGCAAATATTTCAGCCGCGCTTTGTTACGGTTGTTCCGTTCTCCATGACGATCGAAGACTCGCAGGATGGATTCGGTGAACGGAATGAATTCATCCACACCCAGGAATTCAAAAGCGGTTTGCGCAAGAAAGGGCTGCGCGCCGAGCCCACCACCGATAACGACTTTGAATCCGCGGACAATTTTACCATTCACAATCTCAACACGGGGAATAAATCCGAGGTCGTGAATGAAGACAAACGCCGTATCACTTTCCGAAGAAGAGAATGCGATCTTGATCTTGCGGCCCATGTCCTGTCCTACAGGGTGACGGAGAAAATAACGGAAGAGCGCATCGGCATACGGAGTAACATCGAACGGTTCTTCCGGATCGATCCCGGCTTGCGGAGATGCGGTGACATTTCTCACGGTATTTCCGCAGGCTTCGCGCAAAGTAATTCCGTCGTTCTCATATCCTGCTTCGAGTTTTTCCCACAACGCGGGAGTATCATCGAGCGGAATGTGATGCAGCTGAATATCCTGCCGCGTGGTGAGATGAAGATTGCCGTTCGAATATTCATCGGAGATATCCGCGATGCGGCGCAATTGATCGGCAGAGATCTTTCCATACGGAACTTTGATGCGCACCATCTGTACACCCTGCTGACGTTGTCCGTAAACGCCGCGCGCCAATCGAAGGCTCCGGAATTTTTCCGGATCGATGGTTCCGTTTTTATAGCGCTCGATCTTCTGAGCCAGGTCGATGATATCTTTTTCAACGAGCGTAGTTGCTGTTGATGTATTTTCCAATTCTGTTCTGAAGCTGTTCATAGGTTGGTTGCTTATGTTGCTTTGTTTTTTGGTTTCTTCTGTTTTTTATTGTCAGACTGAGCTTGTCGAAGGCTGACAATAAAAAAGCCCTCCGGAGTGTTACCTGGAGGACTTGTTCATCGCAATTTTATTTTACGCTAACAACAATTCACCTCCGGGCCGCTTTTCATGCAGCAGCACATACACATCATCATACAGATGGAAGTAGAGTGGAAGTTGTTTGTTTGGATGCTCATGTTGGTCTCTTTTACTTTTTCAGTTATTCTTTGTTTGGTTTTTTTCTTTGTCAGGCTGAGTAACGAAGTGTACCGAAGACGGACAAAGAAAAAAGCTCCTCCGCGTTAACGGAAGAGCTTCTTTATCAAGTGGCAATTCCGTCAATACGCGATCATACAGCACATGCTGTTCATCATCGCGTTGGTTGTATGGAATTGGTTATTGTTCATTGTTTACCGGGGACAAATATAGTTGCATAAAACGGTACAAAGCAAATTTTGGCGAAAATAAATTGGAGAATGGCAGGTTTTACCAATGAAAGGAACCGCTATCGTTCCACTTTGTACTTTAGGGGCGGTTCTGAACTATGAAAAGAGTCTGCTTCCGGATTTTCCTGGCCTGTTTTATCAGCCTTATTATCTCATGCAGCGGGCGGCGCATGTATTTTGCGGAAATGACGTTCATACAGTCTCCCGACAGCTTAACGACAGATGTTTATTCCCCGGAAGACTTTCTTTACCTCAAACGAATTGCATTTGGCGACAGCACACTTACACTCGCATTGAAACGAATGAAATTGCCCCACGACAGTTCAGATCTTGACCGGTGCCGAAAATATATTTCCATTGATCTGTTGCCCGATTCATCCGCTTATAGAATGAAGGTTTATGACGCGGAAGAGGATCGGGTTGTGGCCATGACAGATACATTGTTCCAGGCGATAAATGATGTCATGAGCGATGAACGCCGGTCTATCGGCAGAACAAATGAGATCGTACAACAGCGCAGCATTGACCTGCTTAACGCAAAATGCGATAGTCTTACCAATCTATTGATGGTGTTCCGGAAAAAATATCCGGATGAAATGCAGTGGGGAAAAGCGGATGCAAGTGACTTGAAGGATTTCAATGATCGCTACTCACTCATCAAGTCATACCGGGATCAACTGATGAACCTGATGGAACTCAAAGAAGAAAGTGAACTCATGGCGACTGAAGTGATGCAGCATTACCTGATCCTGCAACCTGCGAAGTATGCGGAGATGGAAGTCGTCAATTTTTAATTTCTCCGATTCGCCTTCACGAATTCAGAAATGTAACTCACCACACTTCCCGTATCCGTTCCCGGAGGGAATAGTTTTCCTACACCAAGTTCATTCAGCTTTTTCATATCCGCATCGGGAATGATCCCGCCGCCGGTGAGCAGCACATCGTTCAGGCCTTTTTCTTTCATCAGTTTCATGATCTTCGGGAAAACGGTCATGTGTGCGCCGGAGAGAATGCTCACACCGATCACATCCACGTCTTCCTGCAGCGCCGCGTTCACCACCATCTCCGGTGTCTGACGAAGGCCGGTGTAGATGACTTCCATTCCCGCATCACGGAGAAAGGAAGCGATCACTTTCGCGCCGCGATCATGGCCATCGAGGCCGACTTTTGCAACAAGAACACGAATTGGACGATCCATGATTCAAAGTTATCGGTTTTCTGTTTACTCGTTTTCCGTTAAGCAATGCATCTGTAAACAGAAAACCGCAAACCGAAAACTGTTTATGCCAATTTCAGCACATTCTTTTTAAAGAACGCCTGGCTCAGGATCATCATTCCCACACCAATGCTTACCAGGATCAACGGGCGCATGAGGAATGCCGGATCGGTGAAAAGTAAACCTCTCCAATAGATATCGTAGAATCCCTGGATGGACCAGTAGTTGATGGAGAGCAGGGAAATTTTCTGCATGAATGCAGGCATCAGGAATGTCGGGATCATACTGCCACCGATCGCCGACATGGAAAGCACGATGATACGGGAAAGTAATTCCGACTGCTGACGGGTCTTGGAAAATGAAGCGATGAGCATTCCGAATCCCGCGCACGCGAAAGAAGTGGCGACCATCATCGTGATGAGCCCGGGAACATTTTTTCCGAGATCGAGATGAAACGCATACGATGCATAAAGGAAAAGAACGGAAAGCTGGAGCAATGCCACGAGAACGGAAGCGGTCATTTTTCCGAAGAGAATGGATGACGGACGGATCGGTGAGTAGAGCAGACGTTTGAGTGTGCCATTCTCTTTTTCCTCGAGCAATCCCGCGCTCATGGCTCCCATTCCGAAGAGCAGCATCATCACTGCTGTTCCTGCAACGGCCTGGATGAGTCCCGGGCTCTCCTGTTTTTCTTCTTCCACCGAACTCATTTGTATCGTGACCGGACTTTGCTCATCATTACTTCCGCTGTAATTCGCCGCGATCTGTTTTTCCATGAATGCTTTCGAAACGGAATCCATCGGCCCGGCGATCCGTTCCGCTTTTTTCAATTCACGTTTCATCATGAAATCTTTTCCGAGCATCGGCATGAGGCTGCTCATCAAAGCCTGCTGCATCATCCCGGTTTCCGCCGCCTTTGAAGGATCGTATTTCATTTCGATCGGAAGGGAAGTCGCGTTCGCCAGTGAATCGCCGAAACCTTTTTTGAAAACGAGCATTTCACTTTCTTCACCCGTGCGCACGAGACGAAGGCCGCTGTCGAGGGGAATTCTCGTCACTTCAATATTCTTCAGCGAGTCGATCTGGTTCACAAGCGCGATGCTTCCCCTGCTCTGGTCCAAATCGGCGATCAGAAGATTCATTGGCTTTGCGTTGATCTCTTTCACGCCACCGAATGCCATAGCGAAAATAGAAATGAGCATGATCGGCATGAAGAAGGTGAAGAACATCGCTCTGCGGTCGGTGATGAAAAGCTTGATGTCTTTGAGCGTTATTTTTAGCATGATGATTGTTTTATAGCGGGAGGATTACGGATTTACTACGGACCTGCCTGCCGGTAGGCAGGGAATACAGATTACGGATTTAGACAGATTTACAGAGATTGTCATGCTGAGCCTGTCGAAGCGTGACAATTAATCCCTCAATTGTTTCCCGGTGAGTTTTAAAAATATCGTTTCGAGATTCACTTTCTGAATGTCGATGGAATGAAGGTCGAGCCCGAGTTCGCCGCACTGCATCACGACTTTCGGCAGATCGGCCCTGATGTTATCGCTCGTCACCATGAGTTCTGTTCCGTTGAGCGTGTAATCGCCTTTGAAATTCTTTTTGATCTTCTCTTCCGTTTCCGCACCATTCTGATTCAGTTTTACCATAATGGATTCTTTCATCTTGCTGAACTCGCGCAATTCGCCGAGTGTTCCCTGCACGATGATCTCTCCTTTATCAATGATGCCGATGCGGTCACAGAAACGTTCCGCTTCTTCCATGTAGTGCGTGGTGTACACGATCGTCATCCCTTTCTTATGGAGTTTTTCCACTACTTCGAAAATGAGATTTCTCGATTGCGGATCGATACCGACTGTCGGTTCGTCCATGAAAAGAATTTTCGGTTCGTGCAGTAATGCGGATGCGATATTGATGCGGCGTTTCATTCCGCCCGAATAATCCTTGATCTTATCATTCTTCCGGTCGGCGAGCCCGAGCAGATCGAGTGTCTCGTCGATGCGTTTGTTGAGCAATGATTTTTCAACATTGTAAAGCGATCCCCAGAATTCGAGATTCTGCTGCGCGGTGAGTTTGTCATACAACGCGATCTCCTGAGGAACGACCCCGATTATTTTTTTACTCGCGATATTGTTCGAAGAGAGATCCATTCCATTGATCATGATCTTTCCCGAATCGGGTTTGAGGATCGTGCTGATGATGGAAATGGTGGTGGTCTTTCCCGCGCCATTCGGACCGAGCAGCCCGTAGAACTCCCCGTCTTTGATGGAGAAACTGATGCCGTTGAGCGCGACGTTCTTGTCGTACGTTTTTCTGAGATCCTGGACTTCTATCATGGGTCGTGTTATCGAATGGCTAAACTACGAAATAAGAGGTTTGGGGTATTAAGGTATTGAGGTATTCGGGTAAGAGGATAATCACGAAAATATTATGCATGAATCAGGATCATAAGTTCAGTCTGAACACCTTAATCCCCCAATCCCTTATCACCTTTTAGCATTCCCCATGCCGGACATAGAGATGAAGAACCTTTCTTGTCACCTGCCCGTTGCTGTAAATAGTGATCGTGATATTCTCCATGTAATAATACAATTGCGTGCTGTGATCCAGTTCTTCCTGTTTTTTTCTTTTCGGGTCATCGTCGGAATAATTATCCGGCTGATAAACGAAGGCGTAGAAATCAGGAGCCGCTTTGCGCAATGCATAGTCCGCAGTTTTGTAGTTGACTTTTGGTTTGGGGCAATGCGTGGCAATTTCTGATGTTGGAGTCGGACCTGTTTCATAAGTGAACCACCCATCATTCTTCAGCGTTTTCGTTGGTGAATAGGAGAAACAGGTGTGTTTATTCACACTGTCACTGAACGCGGTATCATAAAACAGCCAGCCTTCGGTTTCCGAAACTTTTGCTCCATAAGCGAGTGTGAAATTTTCTGTGATAACTATTTTTTCAAATGGGAATTGCGGAATGATGGTAAAACCTCCATCCAGGAGATCTGCATCATCGTATGGAAGAAAATAATTGATGTGATCCGTTGTAGTGAATTGATGATCATCATTGCAGCCACCATCGTTATGAGGAACGATGAACAGAAGAGAATCAAACGTAGAATAATCGGTATGCCCAATGCAGCGTGTTGCTTTGAGGGTAAGAACATCATCGGCCAATAGATACTTGTCTATGGAACAGCTGTCATCGTAAAACACCGGGTCAAGAATGGTTTTGTTTCCTGCATCGATAAGCGGGTTAACAAGAGAGGAGAACCGGGTGTCGGGCAAAAAAATGCCCGTCCGCGGATCATAAACCCAATAGTAACGGAACGTATTCAGGTGTTCTTCTTCATCATAACTGTAATGAACAGCGCAGACATCTGCATGCCCATCCATGTTGATGTCCTGTAGAAAATATTTATTCCCCCATCGCAAGTAATCACTGTCTTCCATCATGGATGCCCTGTCATCTGAAAAAAAAGAACCGGCATTTTTCAGGCTTTGTTTTTTTTCAGGATGATCAACAGGGGAAACCAGGATGGAATCCAGAACGCACGTTTCCGACATACTGTCTATCGCCACCCGCAAGATGAATTCATTCTTTCCGTCAGAGATCTCAGAGGTGACGAAAGCCGGCAGCGGCTGTGAGCGCAAAACAACAGACGTCACAACGAAAGCCAGCAGAACACACTTTTTCAGCATCATGAATGATCGATTTCGGGGATAAGGATCCTTCTTCTAAACTACCTAAAAACTCCAAGGGCATTTACCAGTTACTGATAATTTTCTACCTTGTTCCTTCACACAAAAAATCACAAACTCATGTTCAACTTACAAACCTACTACGACATGGTAGAACGCGTGATCACTGAATTCAAAGTGGATCCGAAACTCTGCCGCGGGCAAGCGCCCGGACAATGGAATATGATGCTTGGTTCAGCGAATGTCTGGATCGACGTATTCCAATCGAAAGACCAGAACGGGAATTTCATCGAAGCAGGCTACCTGCAGATCATGTCGCCGGTGGTGAATATTCCGGCTGACCGAAAAGAAGAATTCTTCCACGAACTTCTTTCGATCAATCACAAACTGTACGGAACAGGATTCACGGTTTTCGAAAACGCAGCGTACATCAAAACCATCCGTGAACTCGACGGACTCGATCAGAATGAGATGATGAACACGTTTAAGCGTGTCGGTTATTATGCCGATGATTATGATGATATGCTGAAAGCGAAATATTTTCCTGCTACAGGCGGAAGAGGCTAACCTTCGCACATGCCGGCGCACAGGAGGCGGTAAGCAGGAGGCAGTAGGCGGGAAATTGGTTGCTTGTGTTTGTTGGTTGCTTGAGTTTCTTCATCAATGAACACCTGGACTCGGGTGAAATAAGAAACATAAGAAACCAAACAACATAGAGGAGATGCAGCGATGTGTCTCTTTTTTTATTTATCACCAAATGATTTTCTACTACATATCCGGCATTGCGCCTGATCTGACCCGTGTGTGATGAAGGATCTTTCCCGTAGCAGCATCTATCTCGATGGAATGGATCTTGAATTCAAACCGCGACTTTTTGCTTCTTGATCTCCACCATTGCGGAGAGTAGGTCTTGTAAGAAATCACTCTCCAGCTGTTCTTCAGAACATCGTAGTAAACTTTATTGTGCCAATCGGGATTGTCGTGATAACAGCCATGCTGCTTGGCTTTCTGTTCCGCCATTGCACGCGTGAATTTCAGCGTGTCGGATTGGGCGTGAATTCGGAGTGACGCAACAGATAATACAAGGATCAACAAATAGTTTTTCATCGATCGAATATTTATTTCCCGCAATGGGCAACTATTAACTATTAGCCATTAACTATTAACTATTAGCCATTAACTATTAACTAATGTATTCCGGAAAACTCACATAGAACGTCGTTCCCTTTTCCTTCGCTGTCTCGAACCAGATCGTTCCGTTGCAACTCTCCACGATGTTCTTCACCATCGCAAGCCCGAGTCCCATTCCGGTTGTCTTCGTCGTGAAATTCGGAACAAAAATCTTATCGATCACTTCGTCCGCTATTCCCGCGCCGTTGTCTTTCACTGCCACGATGAAATTACTTCCCTGTTTCGTCAGCGTCACATCGATCTTTCCTTTGCGGTCTTCGGGGATCGCCTGGATCGCGTTGCGGAAAAGATTATTGAACACACGCAGCAATTGTTCCCGATCGGCGAAGATGATCGCCTTGTCGATCTTATTATCCTCGAAATTGAAATCGCAGGTATCCGTGGTCTCGTGAAAAAGATCGATCGCATTTTTCATCAGTGAACGAAGATCCATTTCTTCATTCGAAGGTTTCGGCATTTTTGCAAAATCGGAGAATGCACTCGCGATGGAAGCCAGCGTGTCGATCTGTTCGAGCATCGTCTTCGTCAATCGTTCCACTTTCTGATCGATGTCAGGCGCTTTGTCGCGATACGCGCGCTCAAGCAACTGGATGCTCAGGCGCATTGGCGTAAGCGGATTTTTAATTTCATGCGCGACCTGTTTCGCCATTTCCCTCCACGCGCTCTCACGCTCGCTCTGCGCCAGCAATTCCGCGCTCGCCGCGAGTTCGGTGATCATGCGGTTGTATTCGCCCACGAGGCTTCCGATCTCATCCTTGCTTTTCCATTCGATCTGGTCCGACTTTCTTCCGAGTTTCACCTGGCGCATTTTTTCCTGGATCAACCGCAATGGATGCGTGAGATAATTGGAAATGAAGATCGCCGCGAGAACAGATAATGCGAAGAGCAGCACATACACATTGATGAGCGCCACGAGGAAGGAAGAAATTTCTTTCTGCAGATCGCTTTGCTTCGCGAAATACGGGAGATTGACATAAGCGACCACCGCACCGTTCTGATCTTTCATCGGGAAATACGCCGAGAGATAAGCAAGGTTGCCGATGTTCTCGTCGTGCACGTATTCCGATTCTTTGCGTATCGTGAGTTGCAGATAGGATTCCGGGTTCATTTTTCTGCTCACCAGTCCTTCGTCAAAAATTTTCTGGCGCGAAGAAGCATAAAGATTTCCTTCAGCGTCGTACAGGTTGATATCGGTGAAAAATGTATTCGAGAGTTTTTTCAAAACGTAAGTAGCATAATCACGATACGGCGGCGTGAGTTTGCTGTCCTTCAGATCATCGATCACTTCGAGCACCACCGAATGTCCTTTTTCATCAATGATCTCCACGTTCTTCGCCTGGTATTGCTGCCGGATGTAATAAATGGATCCGCCACCGAAAAGCGCGAGTGAAACAAGAACGATGATCACGAGTACGAGCTGGATCCGGTATTTGAAACTGAGATTCGAAAAAGTGAAACCGACCATGACGATCTGCCGGATGGACAAAGCGAGAATGAGCATCAGACTGAAAATGGCAAAGATGTACGAGAAGCTCGTCGTCATGCTCAGCCATCCTTCTTCCGGTTTACTGAGGATCACGATCGTTGAATCATCGGGGCGATAAATGAGGTGACACCAGCTTCCTGTTTCGAGGAATGTACTCTGCGGACCTTTCGCCCCGTATTGTTGCGACGTAAGCGGGTACTGGAATTTTCCGGAATGTCCCACGAGTTGTCCATTTGAATATTTGGCGTAGGAATAATTGACGAGCTGCTGATTCACGCCGAGTTCACGATCGAGCAGTAATTCCGGAAAACCGATCTCTTCCGAGAGCAGTTTCGAATCGAGTTCCACGATGAGCGTACCCTGTCCGAGAAATGATTCATGCGCGGGATCCTGCAGAATGAGTTTCACCAGGTAACTGATACGCCCGGTGTTGCTGTTGAGGAAATAAAAATTATTGCTGAATGTCGGAACACCTTCGTGCTCGATGAGTTCATCATACTTCGTGATGTTATCGGAATTCGGCGAATTCGATTTGAGCATCGGCGTACACATCGTATCGAAGTAGGTGACGCGTGTTTCATATTTGTCCCAATAACCACTGAAGTATTGTTGCTGCACTCTTTTCTCGAACGCACTGAAATCGGCAGTTCCGGTTTTGGACCAAAGCAGCAAAAGTGAATCGTGCTGTAATTTATTTTCGAATTCAGTGAATAAATGTTCAGCGATCGGATCCTGTTCAGCGGCCATTTTCTCGGCGAACAATTCGCGGCTGTCGTGTTCCTTATGCAGGCTTTGCTTCAGGAGCATGTGCGTGGTGTAGAACGCGAAAACGAAAACGAGAAAAACAATGAGCGAGAAGGAATATGTTTTTTCATTCGGATCATTTCTCCAAACCATCAGGATGAGAAAAACAGCGAGTGGCCAGAGTACGGCGATGAGATCGACGTAACCGAATAAATGCAGAATTCCGGTTTGAATGAGTCCGGCGGCGATGAGCAGGTTCCACCGCATCCCATTCGAAGGAACCACCTGCTGGAAAATGCGCACACAGCGATCAGCTACAAGAAAGAACGCCGCGAGCAACAATGCGATGATCACGAATCCGAGATAACTGTAAGGTGAAAGGCCGAAAATGTCATTCACGTTGAACGAGATGTCGGAATTCTTAACGAGGCCGATGATCATGCTGTTGATGGACCACGTACACAAAGCAGGAACAAGGAAGAGAATGAGTCCCGCGCCGATGCGTTTCCATACTTTCAGTTCGGCCGGAATTTTCCATTCGCGAAGATGACGTGTGGTCTTCCACGCGAGAATGATCAGCAGCAAACTGTTGATGAGAAAATCTCCGAGATTGGAATTCCAGAATGAATCGGCGTCGCCGTAATCCTTCGGGCCGAAGAGCGAGAGATCATAGAAAGAGGACGGGAAATGAATTTTAATGGAAAGGAATCGCAGCAGCACAACAACAGCGATGTAGATCACAAGCGACCAGTTTCGCCCGACATTCCCGGCGATCCCGTTGCATTCCGCATTGAAGAAAAGCAACAGCAGGATGAATCCGGTGATGTTCAGGATGAGATTCAGCGTGGTCTGCCACATCGGTGTTTCGGGCGGACCGGAAGATTTGAACTCAAGTGAAAAAAGATAAGTGCCGTCGGAAGCTTTGATCGCATTGGGCGAACCCGGTTTATTGATCTCGATTTCCGTTTCGGGCGGTAATTGAAAATCCTGCTGGAAGGAATTGACGAGGTATTGATTCTGATACGAATAATTATTCTTGAGCAGGATCAAACCGATGTACGTCCTTCCGAAATTATCTGTCTTGTGGATCGTCTCGAACCAACCATTTTTCAATTCCACGATCCGGTCGTCGAGACAAACCTCCTTCATGTAATTCTCGACCGCCACGGAATTGTCGCTCCAGAATTTCAGTGAATCGCCCTGGTAAATGTAGAGGACGAGGCCCTGCTCCTTGAAGAGTGTATTATAGCGATCGGGGCGCAAACGGAAAACCGTTTCATAATCTTTTCCCTGCGCGAAACGGATGAGCGTGTCGATCTCGGTCTGCACCTCTTTTTCCTTCTGGTGCAGTGTCGTTTCAAATCCATCGATGGTGGGAATGGATTTTTTTTCGGCGAAGGAAAAGGTGAGAAGATAAGCGAATGTGAAAGCAAGTAATGCGATGATGAGCAGGCTGAAACGCCCGGAAAGGATTTTCTTCAACGAAAAGGATACCGCCATTAAAACAAAGTTAAGCGGGAATAAGCATCAAAAACCAATCCAATTAACAATGAATAATTGATAATTAATAATGCGCAGGTACCGGCGGTCAAAAATCTTCATCGCCTGTTAGCGAAATAATTTGAAAGTACTCACAGTCCACTCCGGGAATACAATTATCAATTATGCAGTATTAATTATTAATTCGCTGTCATCCTGATGCGGAATCCTCTTTCCGTGGAAGCGGGAATACTGTCTGGATAATTTTCTTCGGTTTTGATACGCAGATAATATCCGGGATCTCTCCAGCTCCCTCCTTTTGAAATTCCTTTTTCCTTCACCATTTCTTCTGCATTGCCGGCCATGTTGTACAAACCATAATCATTCGGCGCGAATGCATTTGCAGGAGCGGTAAAATCGGCGTCATCATTCAACGAACCCGTGATGTCACCCGGATCGCACACATAATACCGGTCAATGATCGTATCGCCGCGCGGAGTGATCCTCGGAAAATATTCGCGGTGCGCCGACCCATCATCCATCGGGACAAAATTCGCCCGCCACTTGCCTGCTTTATCCATCATGGTATATCCGCCCCACGGAAATACTGGATAAGTCTGGCCTCCTCGTGCCGCGCTCATCCATTGATCTTTTGTCGGCAGATCGAAATTGACATTCTTGTATTTGGCGTCAGGCATCGCGCTATAGGCTTTTGTCAGCCACGCGCAGAAATTCTCCGCCTGCCCGTAACTCACGCAAAGCAAAGGGTAGTTGGAATAAGCAGGATGACGC
>DATJEX010000039.1:0-11797 GCA_035496135.1 Bacteroidia bacterium | reverse complement strand
ATCGCCGTTCGTCAGATTAATGCAGCATGGATAAGGTCATCTGATTGCGACCTTCAACTTGTTGTTGGTCAAGATCGGATGCTCCAACGACCGAAGGGAGGCGGAAGGTGAAAAATCATTTGTTTTTATCATAGAATTCGGGATGCCGCTTTTACCCGCTTGTCTTCGTTAGCCCTTCTGCAGGCTCAGGATCGCTCAGCATGACAAGCGGGTAATGCGGCGTGACGGGACAGGTGGTCTTATAAAGAACGGCAGCTCTTGCTCCAAAAAATGCACAGAATAATTTCATCCAGATCTGCGATTTGCAAAATTTCCCAACTTCAAAAAATCAATTGCTTTGTTTCACACAACGCTTGACGCGTATTTCTTTGCCTGTATCTTTGACCGCAAATCAAGATCAACCCGATGAAAAAATATTTTCTCCTTCTCTTTTTGTTCACTTCATGTTTAATACATGCACAAAACAATCAAACGGTTCGCGGAACGGTGGTGGACAATGAAACGAAATCTACACTTCCCGGAGTTGTCGTCACGCTGATGAAAGATTCGACCGTGATACAGGGCTGCGCTACGGATGTGGACGGCAATTTCCGTTTCGAGAATGTGGAAGTGGGAAGATATTCGATCGAGGTGAAATTCACGGGCTACAAATCGCAACTCATTCCGAACGTGATCGTGAATTCGGGAAAGGAAAATGTGCTGAACATCGAACTCGAACAATCGGCCGTGGTGAAAGACGAAGTGGTGATCACGGCGACAGGAAAAGAAGGCACGGTGAATGATTTCGGAACGGGAAGCGGGCGACAATTCTCTGTAGATGAAACGCAGCGTTACGCGGGCAGTCGCGGCGACCCTGCGCGTATGGCGTCCAACTTCGCGGGCGTGCAGGGCGCGGATGATTCACGCAATGATATCGTGGTGCGCGGAAATTCTCCGGCCGGTGTGTTGTGGCGATTTGAAGGAGTTGATATTCCGAATCCGAATCACTTCGCGATAGAAGGAACAACGGGCGGACCGGTGAGCATTCTCAATAATAAAGTGCTTTCTAACTCCGATTTTTTCACCGGAGCTTTTCCTGCGGAATATGGAAATGGAATTGCAGCAGCGTTCGATCTGCGCATGAGAAACGGAAATAATGAGAAGCATGAGTTCACGGGGCAATTCGGATTTCTGGGAACAGAACTTTCGGCAGAAGGGCCGATCAACAAAGCGAAAGGTTCTTCTTATCTCGCAACGTATCGTTATTCCACACTCGGATTATTTTCTTCGTTGCATATTCCCATTGGAACAGGAGCGGTACCGAATTACCAGGACGGATCTTTCAAATTCAATTTTCCATTGAAGAACGGCGGGAATCTTTCCATGTTCGGCATTGGCGGAATGAGCAAAATAGATATTGTTGTGAGTAACGATTCGATCTACAACAGCAACGATGAATTGTACGGTGTTGACAATCGCAATCAATATTTCAGAACGGGAATGGGTGTAGCTGGCATCACGTACATGAAATCGATCAACGATAAAACCTACCTGCACGTAGTGGTGGCGGGAAGCGCGCGATATTCTGCGGCGAATCATGATCTCGTTTGGCGCGACGTGAACACGCATCTCGATGCAGCAGGCGATACAGTGATGGTGGTTGATTCCATTCGCCCGAAAATGGGATACCGGAATGATGAAGATCAATACTCGGCGAATTTTTTCATCACGCACAAATTCAACGCGAAGAACACGATCAAATACGGAATGATCAATGAGCTGTTCGTGAATACACTCATCGACAGTATTCATTCGGAAACGGATAATCAGTGGTACAATCGCCAGGATTATCACGGAAGCGCTGCATTGATCCAGCCGTACATTCAATGGAAATATCGTCCGAATGACCGTCTCACTTTCAATCTCGGATTGCATGCGCAGTATTTCTCACTCAACGGAAGTAAATCAGTGGAGCCGCGAGCAGGATTCAAATGGGAAACGAGCGATCGTTCTTCGCTGAATTTCGGAGTGGGCATGCACAGCCAGATGTTGCCGGCCTACATTTATTACACACATGTTCCTTCGGAAACAACTCCGTATTATCTGCACAACAAGGATCTCGATTTCATCCGCAGCGCGCATGCGATACTCGGTTATGATATTTCTGCCGGAAAGAACATGCACATTAAAGTGGAAACCTATTACCAGTATCTCTACAATGTTCCGGTGGAAAAAAAGATCTCGACTTTCTCTGTCCTGAACCAGGGAAGCGGTTTCAGCAGATTTTTTCCTGACACGCTCGTCAATACAGGAACAGGTTACAACACAGGTGTCGAGTTGACGATCGAAAAATATTTCAGCAAGAAATTCATGTTCATGGCCACTGCTTCGGTGTTCGATGCGAAATACAAAGGCAGCGATGGTGTGCTGCGCAATTCCGATTTCAATACGCACTACGCGGTGAACATTCTCGGAGCGCGTGAATTCAAACTCGGTGAAAAGTCGACGCTCGAGACCGGATTGAAACTGACGATGGCGGGAAAAAGATATTACACACCGGTTGATACGATCCAATCGGCGCTGGCGAATGATGTGGTGTACAACGATTCGCTGCGCAACAGCAAACAGTTCGATCACGGGTACTTCCGTCTCGACGCGCGCATCGTTTGGAAAATGAACACGGGACATTTCACACACGAGATCGGCCTGGACCTGGTGAACATCACGAATCAGAAAAATATTCTCGGAAAAACCTATTCACCTGATCCGATCCATCCTGACAGAAATCCGGAAGTGGACCAGTATCAATTGGGATTCCTGCCATTGTTCTATTATAAACTTGACTTTTAAAAAGGGAACGAATTGCGAATCTACTCTAATATGCTAATTGCGGATGATTCGGATATTCGAGTAGATTCGCAATTCGTTCCCTTATGTTACAAATGTCTATTCGATCAATATTGGTTTACTGTGGTTCTGCTTCCGGAGAGAATCCTGTGTATAGGAACGCAGCGGAGGAACTCGGAAAATATCTAGCCGAGAAAAAAATAAAACTCGTTTACGGTGGCGGCAGTATCGGGTTGATGGGAATTGTGGCGGATGCGGTGCTGAAGAACGGAGGAGAAGTGACCGGAGTGATTCCCGGTTTTCTGAATGTGAAAGAGGTTCGTCACCAGGGATTGACCGAAATGCACGTGGTGAAAAGCATGCACGAACGGAAATCGCTGATGGAAAGTCTTGCAGATGGAGCGATCGCATTGCCCGGAGGATTCGGAACGATGGATGAATTTTTCGAGATGCTCACCTGGTCACAATTGGGATTGCACAACAAACCATTGGGAATTCTCAATGTGAATTCATTCTACGATCATTTTCTCGCGCAGCTGGATGTGATGGTGAAAGAAAAATTCCTCAGCGAAAGGAACCGCGCGCTGGTGCTCGAAGGGAAAAACGTTTTGGAATTGATGAATAAAATTCAAAACACCATTCCTGTAGCGGAAAAGAAGTGGCTGGAGAAAGGGAATGAATAATTGAGAATTGAGAATTGAGAATGCGTTGTGTAAATAAAAGTATATAGCTGTGTAGAACAGGTTTCGCGAATTTCCCATTCTCAATTCTCCATTCTCAATTCTCAATTAAAGCGCGATCCAGTTGACGGGAGCTGTTCCGTCCTGCGCGAGGAGAAAATTTGCTTTGGAAAAATGGCGGCAACCGAAGAATCCATTCGCAGAGAAAGGAGAAGGATGCGCTGCTTCCAGGATATGATGTTTGGAAGTGTCGATCATCGGTTTTTTATTCTGCGCATGTCTTCCCCAGAGAATGAAAACGATTCCCGAACGTTTTTCAGAAAGATTCCTGATGACGCTGTCGGTGAATTCTTCCCAGCCTTGTCCCTGGTGTGACATCGGCGTATGCGCGCGAACCGTAAGCGTGGTATTGAGCAACAGCACGCCTTGTTTTGCCCAACCGGTGAGATCACCTGTTTTCGGATACGGAACGTTCAGGTCCTTCTGCATCTCCTTGAAAATATTCACAAGTGAAGGTGGATGTTTGATCCCGGTGGAAACGGAAAAACACAAACCATTCGCCTGTCCCGGTCCGTGATACGGATCCTGTCCGATGATCACCACTTTCACCTGGTCGAAAGGAGTTTTGTTGAACGCCGAAAAAATGAGCGGGCCCGGCGGATAAACCACGTTCTGCTTTTTTTCTTCGGTCAGAAATTCTTTGAGCGCGATGAAGTAAGGTTTTCTGAATTCTTCATTCAACGCTTCTCTCCATGTCTCGTCGATCTGCGGAGATGCTGCAACGGTAGTACTCATGTTTCAGAAATGACAAATAAGACTAAATGCGGAAATGTATCGGTATAACCGGTTAAAACCGGGACACAAATGTAAGCTTTTCAATGTGTTAATAAAAAAAACGACCGATTGTTTGGTCACCTGATCGCCGGGACATACTTTTGCACGGTCTTTGTAAATCATTTGGCAACCATAGAAACCCTTTAGAAATGAAAAAAGTAGTAATTGCACTCGCCCTGGTCACTTTTTCTGGTTTGTTTTTCGCTTCATGTAAATCTAAACAGACTTGTGATGCTTACAGAAGCAGCACTCCATCGCATCACAACACCGTGCGTGGATAAGGAACCAAGAATCAGAATTAAGAGACCGCTTGTGGCGGTCTTTTTTTTTGTGGGAGAATGAATGGCGAATCCTTTCGAATATCCGATCATCTGTAATTTGCAGATTCGTGCAGATTCGTAATTCGTTCCCTATTCCCAGTGGAAGACCACTTCCTGCTTGATGTCGGGATGAAGACTTTTCGCGACAGGGCAGGTGAGGGCCGCATGTTCGAGGATCTTTTTCGCTTTTTCATCGAGGCCTGAATCCGGGATGAACATTTCCACTTTTATTCCGACAACTCTTCGCGGTTCCGTTCCCATGATCTTGGAGATCTCCACTTTCGTTCCTTCGATTCTGTATTGATGTCTCTCCGCAACGATCCCCATCAGCGTGAGCATGCAGTTTCCAAGTGAAGTGGACAGCAGATCAGTAGGCGAGAAGGCTTCTCCTTTTCCGTTGTTATCGGGCGGTGCATCGGTGATGATCGTTTTGCCCGACCTGATGTGCGTTGCGCTCGTTCTGAGTCCGCCGAGGTATTCAATATTTGAAATATGCATGTGGCTATTTTGTGCTAAATATTGTAACTTTGATATTATTCCAAAATTAGGCGAATTCATGCGTCGATTTATCGTTTCCGGACTTTTCGTTTTACTGAGCTGCACCGCTTTTTCTCAAGTGGTGACCGAAACCGTGAAGACGAACGAGAATACGTACGATGATGTGAAATTGCTTTACCGCAACGAAGCGACTTTTGGATTTCTTGTTCACACGAATGGATTGGGATTGAATTACCGCCGCGGATGGCACGTTACCGCTGCAAGCCGGAGAGTGCTGGAGATCGAAGGCGTCAGTTTCCGTCATCCGAAAGAAACCAAAGTAGTCAACCAGTATGTGGATAATCCGAAAGGATATTTCTATGGCAAACTCAATTCGGTTTTCATTCTTCGTGCCGCCTTCGGTTATCAGAATACGATTTTCTCCAAACCTGAAAAGAACGGAGTAGAAGTGCGATATGTGACCATGCTTGGATTTTCACTCGGCCTGGCGAAACCTGTTTATCTCGACATCATCGAAAGCAATCCATCACCGCATGGCGATCCGCTCATCGTCACCGAACGTTACGATCCGACCAAACATTTCCAGGATAATATTTATGGACGCGGGCCTTTCCTGCGCGGGATCGGGGAAACAACGATCTATCCGGGCATGTATGCAAAATTCGGATTGAATTTCGAGCATGGTCCGCTCGATGATGATATCCGTTTCATTGAGACCGGGATCATTCTCGATGGATACCTCAAAGGAATTCCGATGATGGCGAATGATCATCCCAACCAGTTTCTGCTTTCTCTCTACCTCAATTTTTCTTTCGGTTCACGCTGGTATTAAGAGATGTCTTCCGAAAAAATTTCTTCTGATCAACAGGAAACTGTCCGCGTAAAAAAACCGGACTGGCTGCGCGTGAAATTGCCCATGGGCGAAAATTACCGGCACGTCCGGAAGCTCGTTGACCAATACAAGCTGCATACCATTTGTGAAAGCGGCAATTGCCCGAACATGGGCGAATGCTGGGGCGCTGGCACCGCAACGTTCATGATACTTGGAAATATCTGTACACGTTCCTGCGGATTCTGCGCAGTGGCCACCGGCCGGCCGTTACCTGCCGATCCGGAAGAGCCGATGCGTGTAGCCGAATCAGTGAAGCTGATGGGTGTGAAACATTGTGTGATCACTTCGGTGGACCGTGATGAATTGAAAGACGGAGGATCCATCATCTGGGCCGAAACGATCAAAGCGATCAGGCAGGTCAGTCCCGACACGACGATCGAAACACTCATTCCCGATTTCAAAGGGCAGATGGAAAATGTTCAGCGGATCGTGGATGTGATGCCCGAGATCGTTTCTCATAATATGGAAACGGTGCGCAGGCTCACTCCGAAAGTGCGCATCCAGGCGAAATACGACAGGAGCTTGCAAGTGCTCAACTATCTTTCTGATCACAGTTGCCGCACAAAATCGGGCCTTATGGTCGGATTGGGCGAGACAAAAGAAGAAATTTTTGAAACAATGGATGATTTATTACGCGCAGGAGTTGGAATCCTTACGATTGGGCAGTATCTTCAACCTACAAAGAAGCATTTACCAGTACTGGAGTTCGTCCACCCCGAAATTTTCGCCCTTTATAAACAAGTTGCTTTGGAGAAAGGTTTCGGATATGTGGAGAGCGGACCGTTGGTCAGAAGTTCTTATCATGCTGAGAAACATATTTAGTTGTGAAGTACAATTTACCACTTATGAATCGGGGCTTGATTTTGCTTTTAAAAAACAGTAGATTTGGGAGCTTTAAAAATTCCGGAAAATCCGGTTAAATAAGTCAGGGATTACAAATCAACACCACATGAAACGCAACAGACTCGTTGTTGCGGGTTTGGGGCTAGCTGCTGCCTCACTCGCTATTTTTTCGATCTACTCATTCAAATCCAGGCAGGATTCCAGGTATCACCCTTCGGGTGAAGTGGAATTAGGCACCAATGACCCTGACATGCAGGGCGCGCACGATGCTGCGAATTGGTTGTATAATATTCAGAAGAACCAGGTTACCGGCCTGGTCGATCCTCAGGCGGTTCTTGATGCGGCTACACGCGCACGTCAGTCGATCAACGCATACCGCAATTCGGTCAACCCGCAAACTGCGAGTATCAACTGGCACGAACTCGGTCCGGATAATATCGGCGGAAGAACCCGCGCGATCCTTATTGATGCGCTCGATGCAACTCATCAGCACATGTGGGCTGGCGGAGTCGGCGGCGGACTTTTCGAATCAACAGACGGAGCCAATAACTGGCATCGTTGTGCTGCTTTCTTCAACGTTCCAGGTGTCGTGATCACGATCACGACCATTGCTCAGGGTCCTGACGGAGCTTTGTATGTTGGAACCGGAGAAGGTGATTTTTATCCTGCATATTCCAATGGAGCAGGCGGACTGCTCGGTGGTGGAATTTATAAATCAACTGACGACGGAGTTACATGGGCATCGCTCAGCTCAACAGTTCCTACAGCGAACAACGCCGGAACAGCATGGGCAGCGGTCAACAAAATTGTTGTTGACCCATCCAACGCTTCTACCATTTACGCCGGAACAAATAAAGGATTCAAGAAAAGTACAGACGGTGGTACAACCTGGGCATCTGTTTCAGGTCCTTCCGTTTCTATCTCTACAACCGACGTCGATATCGCTTCCAACGGAACGATCATCGGTACATGCGGAAACAAACCATGGGTGTCAACAGATGGAGGCGCAACTTTCGTCAACCACGGTACAACAGCTTTCGGATGGATCTCAGCAACACTTTCACGTGCTGAATTAGCGATCGCTCCTTCTGATCCGAATATCGTTTATGCTTTCTGTGCGGGCTCAAATGCCGGCGGAAATCCACTTGCCGGAATGCTCATCTCCATTGATGGCGGAATGAACTGGACACAGGTTACCGGAGCCGGTAATGCACAGTTCGATCCATTCGGCGGAAACGGACAGGGAGATTATGATAACATCGTAACAGTAGATCCTTCCGATTCCCATCACGCGATCTTCGGTGGAGTAGAATTGTGGGAATACCATATTCTTCAAACCTCACCAAGTGTTTCCGGACAGTGGAACCGTATCGCTCTTGAATTCCCTGCAAGCGCATTCAATCCATGGTATGTTCACTCTGACAAACACGCGATCGTTTTCCATCCTACCAATCATAACTGTTTCTTCATCGGAACAGATGGTGGCGTTTTCAGAACACTTGATGCCGGAGCTACTTACCAGCAGATGAACAAAGGTTACAATGTCACACAGTGTTATTCTGTTGCTCCTGCGAATGATGCCGGATACAATTCAATGGCACTCGCTGGTTGCCAGGATAATGGTACCGTTTACATCGACGGACTCGGAAATGATTCCATGGATGCAAGCTCTGTAGGCGGTGGTGATGGTGGAGATGTAGAAATCTCCTACCTCAATCCGAATGCGATCTTCACAACTGTTTATTACGCACAGCTCGCACGTTCCAACAACCGTGGAAGCAGCAGCTCGAGCCCTTATGCTGATGATCGTCTGAATGGAACAGGAATGTCCGGAACAGCCGGCTTCGCGAATTTCGTGACACCGATCCGTCTCTGGGAAAGCCCTAACGACCTGCTCAGCGGAGATACGGTCCGTGTGGTAAATTCTACCGAAGTAAACGGAACGACCCTCACAGATGGTATCGCTCAAACTTATTCCGGTCAATTGACACAGAATATCGTTACCTGTACTCCTGCAGCTTCATTCGTTACAACGGGTGCAACTGTTATCTGCGGACCAGACACAGCCGTTTCAACAGCTGGTGTTTTCTCAGGTGATGCAACGGGAACGATCAGCTCTACCGGAGCATATTCGATTACATTCAATACAGTTCCTGCTGCAAACCGTATCGTGAAAATCTTCTACGATGTGACTTTCGCAAGCGGAACCATTTTCACGGTCAACAGTAATGTTGCCGGAAGAGAACTTTATCACACCACACCTGTTACGGTGAATCCTGGTGATACGATCAAAGTTCAGGACGTTGTTCAGTCACGCCTTGCTCTTGGTTGCACAGGAAATCATGGTGTATGGATCACACGTCGCGCGATCGACTTCTCGGTGAACCCACTTTTCATCAAGATCGGTGGAATGCACTCCACACCTGTTGCATATAGCGGAGAAGCAGCACAACTCGCATGGTCGAATGACGGTGACAAACTTTATGTTGCTACTTCCAATGGAAATCTGTTCCGTTTCGATAATCTCGGAAGTGTAACGGATTCTGCAAATGGTGACACAGATTATGGCGCGACAGCTGCCGCAAACGGCGTTGCTAATCCAACCTGTATCGTTCGTTGCCACCTCATCGGATCGTTCGGCGGACGTTACATCTGCGGACTCGATGTGGATCCTGCCGACAATGGACACGTGATCGTTACGCTTGGTAACTACCAGAACACTTCTTATGTCTACACCTCTGTTGCTGCGGATACATCTACATCCAATGCCAATTCACAGTGGTCTGATAAAACAGGAAACCTCGATAACATCGGCGGTTGCCCGGTTTATACCGTTGCATTCGACAAATACGCTCCGAACCGCGTTCTCGCAGGAACAGAGCATGGTGTTTTCGAAACAACGAACATCACTGCAGCTGCTCCATCATGGACTCCAGCAATGAACGGACTCGATAACGTTGCGGTATTCCAGATCCGCCAGCAGCGCTGGGACAAATGGCTGGTGCCGAATGCAGGATGTTTCTACATCGGAACACACGGACGCGGAATGTGGAGAGATGATTCAAGCTGGCAGGGCGTAAGTCTCACCGGAATTGATAACAACGGATACAACACTTCGAACACGGTCATCAATAACAACGACCTGAAGATCTTCCCGAATCCATCGATCGATCATTCATACGTGAATGTTGATCTTCCTACCAACGGACCTATCACAGTTCAGATCGTTGATCTGAATGGAAGAACAGTTTCTTCGAATGTGGTGGATAACGTTACGAAGGGCATCAACAACGTGGAATTCGAAACAGGTGAACTGGCAGGCGGTACTTATATCCTTGTTGTCACACAGGACGACAGAAGGATCGGTACAGGTCGCTTCTTCAAAATGAATTGATCGAATCGTTGATACTCATAGAAAGCCTCCGGAGATCCCGGGGGCTTTTCTTTTGCCTTTATTGTTGTAAATTTCTTTGATGAAAAAAAATCTTCCCGCTCTCTTTATCCTCTGCAGCGTACCTGCTTTTGCACAATGGCATCAGCTGATACCTTCTTCGCCGGATATTTTCACGCAGCTCTCTTTTCCGGCCGATGACACCGGTTACAGCATAGCGGGAAAACTCTGCCGGACATTCGATGGAGGCGTTTCGTTCGATACCGTTCATATTCCCGGACTGGCGCAATACCAGAGCGTATTTTTCCGCAATGGAAAAGACGGAGTAGTGACCGGAACGAACAGCGGTGCACGCATACTCCGGTCGCTTGACCGTGGTACTACGTGGAGCAATATTACGCCTGCGAATTTTATCGGCGCTCCGATGTTCGCCGAATTCCATAGCCCGACAAAGGGCTCCTGTATCACGTCTGCTCCTTATTATTTCCGAACCTTTGATGCCGGTGCAACGTGGGATACGATCTCGTTCGGTTATGATTATTTCAATTCCATTTCTTTTCCCGACAGCATGATCGGTTACCTGGGCGGATTCGACGGGACATTTGCCTATCGCGGAGTAGTTGCGAAGACGATTGATGGCGGATTGACCTGGAATATTTTCACGCAGCTCAATGACTGGAATACGGACATCGCGCAAATTCAGTTCGTGAGCCAGGACACGGGCTTTGCTATTTACACGACGACGTCGAATATTTCACCCATCATCCGCACAAGGGACGGCGCAGCGACATGGGATACCGTCTTTTTCTCGAGTGGACATATCGTTCGCATTGCGTTCGCCGATCACAATAATGGATTCCTCGTGAATGATTCCGGAAGCGTGTACAGAACGTCGGATGGCGGTGTGAACTGGAATTTCGATTTTCACGCGCCGGGTTATTTTTCAGATCTGTGCGTCACGCGTCATTACGCTTATGCCTGCGGGGGCCAGGGAATGATGTACAAGAGGGATTGGTTGAGCAGTGTGGCGGAAAATGATGTCCGTCGTGAGATCAGTGTATATCCATGTCCGGCCACCGATGTGCTTTACCTCGACGAAGGAACTCCCGGTGATATCATCTATGTCTATGATGTCAACGGAAAGTGCGTGAAAAAGCAACGGATACGGCAAACAGGGGTTATTTCACTTTGTGTGGATGATCTTGCAGCCGGTAATTATTTTCTGTGGCTCAACAGCGGCACTTCTGTCGTCCGTTTCGTTAAAGAATAATATTTTTCATTTTCATTCTTCTTCCTGTTATAACTTTGACAAAAAAAATATGGCACCACTTCGCATTGGCATAAACGGATTCGGCCGGATCGGGCGCGTGAGTTTCCGCGTAATGATGAACAGGAAGGATATTGATGTAGTAGCGATCAACGATCTTACGGATGCGCGCACGCTTGCTCATTTGTTGAAATACGATTCCGTGCACGGACGATTTGACGGTGAAGTTTCTGCGGATGATTCCAA
>DATJEX010000038.1:0-3273 GCA_035496135.1 Bacteroidia bacterium | reverse complement strand
GTTTCAAGATCGGCGTTTGTTACCTGAATATTCCCAATGAGAAATCGAAGGCGGAGAATTATCTCTTCGTCGCGGCGAATGATGTGAGTGAAAATTATAAAGAGACCAGCATCAAAGAACGTCACGCGCCTACATCAGCCTGGTACCTCTACGCGCAGGCGCTGCACCTCGACAATAAATTCGATGAAGCCATTTCCTTTTTTGAAAAATACAAAGCCGACATCGATCCAAAAGACACGACATCACTCGGGGATATCGCGCTTCGCGAAGCATGGTGCCGCAATGGCATCGCACTCGTTGCCGATCCCGTGAATTTCAAAGTAGAAAACCTGGGCGATGCGGTGAATACGGAATACCCGGAATATTCACCGGTGATCTCCGCTGATGAACGCACTCTTATTTTCACCACAAGACGCCCGACCAATGTCGGCGGAATGAAAGATGAACGCGACGGAATGTATTTTGAGGATATTTTCTCGAGTACGAGGAACGATGATGGTACGTGGCAAAAAGCAGTTCCGCTCGGAAATAATATCAATACAGCAGGACACGAAGCAACGATCGGTATCAGTGCGGATGGACAACGCTTGTTCATTTACAAAGACGACGCGGGTGACGGAAATATTTACACCAGCAACCTGATGGGCGCTAACTGGATGACGCCGGTGAAACTGAATGAGAATATCAACAGCAGATCGTGGGAACCATCGGCCTGTGTGACACCGGATGGAAATACACTTTACTTCACCAGCAATCGTCCCGGCGGATTCGGTGGACGCGATATTTACAAAAGTGTTTTATTGCCCAATGGTCAATGGGCTAAACCGATCAATCTTGGTCCGACCGTGAATACAGCTTACGACGAAGATTGTCCGGCCATTCTCGCGGATGGAAAAACACTTTACTTCTCTTCGAACGGAATGAATTCCATGGGCGGATTCGATATTTTCTCTACTGTACTTTCTGATGATGGAATATGGAGTAAGCCGGTGAACATCGGTTATCCTGTGAATACAACGGATGATGATGTGTTCTTTGTTCCGACGCCGGATGATAAACATGCATTCTATTCTTCTGCGAATAATCCGGGCGGCAAAGGCGAAAAGGATCTTTACTTTCTCACATTCCCGGAGAAAGAAGAAACAAAACTCACCGTCCTCGAAGGAGAGATCACTTCCATTTTCGGTGGCGTTCCTGCGAATACAATGATCACCGTGACCGATGTGGAGACCGGCGAAATGATGGGACAATATGCGCCTAATGCAACAACAGGAAGATATGTCATCATTCTTCCTTCCGGAAAGAATTACAGCATTACTTATGAAGCCGATGATTTCCTTTATCAATCCGACAACATCGACATCAAAGACACCACAGCATTCCAGCAGATCGAACGTCCTGTAGAACTGGAGCCGCTGAAAGTCGGACAGAAGATCGTGGTGCGGAATATTTTCTTCGCTTCCGGAAAATCGGCGCTGCAACCGGAATCAAAAGCAGAGCTGGATAAGCTTGCCGACATCATGATCAAACATCCGCTCATTGCCGTGCAGATCTCCGGTCATACGGATGCAAGCGGCCCTGACGATCTGAACCAGAAACTTTCGGAACAGCGTGCACAAGCCGTAGCGGATTATCTCGTCAGCAAAGGTGTCGACAAGATCCGCCTGAGAACGAAAGGTTATGGAGAGACGATGCCGATCGCGAAGAATTACAATGAGAACGGCACACCGAACCGGAATGGAATGGCGATGAACCGCCGTTTTGAATTCACCATCCTGAGTGTTGATGGAAAGTTCACCGATCTTGTGGAGCCGATCGTTGTTCCTCCCGACCTGAAACAGGGTAATAAATAATTCAAATTTTCTGTTTACATCATTCGCAGATGAAGTTGATTCGCCCTTCATTTTCATTGATAATGTAAGAAGGTTTGAATGTTAAAAAAACTGTTTGCCATTCTCATTTTTTCTACCTTCCTCCCCTGTTTTCACAAACCCCGATCATGAAAAAAGCCAGCCCCGGTCTTTTTCTGGCACTGCTTGTTTCTCTATTCGCTCAACAGCTTTTTGCGGCCAATGTCACAAGCGCTGCCCGCATTTCGCTGCGCGAACACCGCCTGTTCCGCAAAGCGGAAATGCATTACCTGAATGCTGAATTCGATGATGCGATCCCGCTTTATGTGAAACTCCTTTCCGAACATCCTGACGATCCGAAATTCAATTTTGAACTCGGTCTTTGCTATTACTACTCTTCCACATCACGCCCGTTGAGTCTCGGACACTTTCTTGCCGCTTGTAAATTCTCGGGAAAGGACACGCTGGCCGATCTTATTTTTCACACCGGGCTCGCTTATCTCTCGCTGAACAGATTCGATGAAGCGGAAACGCTTTTCAAACAATTCAAAAGCGACAAACAGAATGAATTGCGCGGAATGAGCATCGATGAAATGATCGCTCAGTGTGAAACAGGAAAAAAATTCTGGGCGGTACCCTCACGCACACGTATCGTGAATCTCGGATCGAACATCAATTCCATTTATCCCGATTACGCGGCGATCGTGACGCGCGATCACAGCAAGCTCATTTTTACTTCGAAGCGGGCGGGAACAACGGGCGGAAAAAAAGATGGTGAAGGATTTTACTACGAGGATGTTTACATGAGCCGTGCCAATGCAGGATGGTCCAATTCACAGCGCATCGACACGGGTTTTCAGCAACCGAAATTCTACGATCTCAAATTGTGGTTCGGCCAGGCGCAGAATATTTCGGAGATCAACACCACGCGCCACGATGGTTCTGTTGCGCTTTCTCCCGATGAAAAATCACTTTACATTTTCAGGACCGATGATGTGTGGCGATCTGAACTGGTGAATGATGAATGGAAGAATCCGGTCCGCCTGAATCAGAACATTGATAATTCGAAGACCTATGAGCCGAGCGTGTTCATCACGCATGATGGCAATAATCTGTATTTCGTGAGTGACCGTAAAGGTGGAACAGGCGGAAAAGATATCTGGATGTCGGGCAAAACTTCCAGTGGCGATTGGGGAGTTCCAACGAATCTCGGATCGGTGATCAACACAGTTTACGATGAAGAATCTCCTTATGTGACGGATGATGGCAACACGCTTTATTTTTCATCGCAGGGCCACACGGGCATGGGCGGATATGATGTATTCCGTTCGAAGAAAGATGTGAATGGAAATTGGATGGAACCGGAGAATCTCGGCGCGCCGGTCAACAACGGCGACGATGATGTTTTCTATTATCCGGATGA
>DATJEX010000037.1:0-3598 GCA_035496135.1 Bacteroidia bacterium | reverse complement strand
CGATCTCTATGCGGTGTTCGCGAAACCTTACCGCCGTTATCTTGATGCTATCGGGAGAAAAGACATCCTGGTGGTTCCCATCCCGGGCATTGACGAATTTCAGAAATATGCAAAGCAGTTGCTGCAGATCCACCGGAATATCATTCATCCTGAAAAATTGGTACTGCCGCAAAAACCGGTCATTTACATTCTGCTGGAAGCAGTGGATATGTACGAAGTGCGCGAAGAATTCTGGACGAATTACATTGATCACATCCTGAAGAAGATCAATTCACCGAAGGATCACCATTTCATTCTCAAGCTGCACCCGATGCACTCGAAGCATTCTCTGGTGAAAACAGAAAATTATTTCAGGAAACTCGGGTTGGAATTCAGTGTGCTTGGTGATGAGATCATGAGCAGCGCCAGCGCCGAAGTTGTCTTTTCCCATTATGCTGATCACACCACCGATGTATTCTGTCTTTTTTCTTCCAGCTGTTTTTATCTCTCTCAACTTTATTCCGACAAAGGGATACGGTTCTGGTATTCCACGAATTTCTTCATGGATTATATCGAGAATGCTCCGCCGCAATATCACAAACTCTACGTGGAAATAAAACCGATCCTCGATAATGTAATGGCAGAGAAATGCAGCAGCTATTAAGAAACCCCCTATGCCGACGCATAGCCATACGTCGCTACCTACAAACTCCAACCATCATCCACCACCAGGTTCTGCCCGTTCACCATCGCTGATGCATCTGACAGCAGGAACACCAGCGCGCCGCTGATATCTTTCGGCTCCATCATTCCTTTCGTATTGGAATACACGCGGTACTGATCCACAAAACTCTCGGGATGCTTGTTGAAGATGCCGCCGGGACTGATGCAGTTGCAGCGGATCCCTTTTCCCTTGTAATAACGCGTGATGTATTTGGTGAGATGAATGATGCCCGCTTTGATCACCGCATATTCGATCGGCATGGTCATGTCCGTTCCTTCGTAGATCTCGAAACGCGGAGGAACAATTCCGTAGATCGAAGCAAGATTGATGATGTTGCCCTGTTTTCGTTCCGAGAAATAATGAAGGAATTGTTTTGCGGCGAGAAAATATCCGCCTGCATGCATGCCCACATTCTCCACGAAATCATGATACGTTACTTCTTCAAATCGTTTTCCGTAATTCTTATTTCTCGGATAAGCGGCGTTCACTAAAGCGTCTATATAACCGAATTCCGAATGAACGGATTCGATCAATACCTGGAGTGATGCTTCTGATGTAATGTCCACGCCGATATAAAGTGCGCGTCCGTCAAATTTTTTCTGCAACTCTTCCGCCAGTTTCTTTCCTTCCTTCTCCACTTTCTCCGCCACGATCACAGTTCCGCCCGCTCCACAGATCGCTTCGCAGAACGAACGGCCGAGCAATCCCGCTCCACCGGTCACTACAACTACTTTTCCTGTTAATTCATTACTCATACTAATCTGTGCTAATTCGTGCTAATCCGCGACTACTTTTCTATTTCAAGAATCGCCCAGTTCATCAGGTATCCTGCCGAGATCTGCAGTCTGCCTTTTTCACTGTTGACCGTAAATGTACCAATTCCTCTTCCATCGTAAGAAAAATCAACGGATGGAATGAATTCATGCAATTTGTAGTTTTTCACTCTCCCATCCAGCCAGTTCTTCACGGAGTATTCAGAATACGTATTGTAAGAATACTGCATTCCTTCTTTTCCTTCGGGGCGTGAGTGATCGGTGAACTTCGCGTAAATATCCACATCGTGCCGCAGATTGAACAGCGAACTCAGATAAATGCTTCCACCCGGTTTGGTGATGCGGATCAATTCATGCAGCGCTTTTTCCGGTTCGTCGAGCCACGACAAGGTCTGCCAGCAGCACACGAGATCAAAAGTGTTGTCTTTTATCTCTTTCAGATCATAAATACTTCCGCTCAGGTAATGACAGGAATCGCCATTGAGTTCTTTCGCGATCTCCATTCCGTCCGGATTGTAATCGAGCAGCGTGAAGTCGGCTGACGGAAATAATTGACGCAAATGATACGCGAGTGTTCCTCCTCCGCAAGCGATGTCGGCGATCTTCGGGAATTTCTTTCCGGAATCTGACAACAGCTTCTCCAGGAATTTCTGCTGCTCGGTTTTCACCAATGACTTTTTGTAATAAGCAGCCGTTTCTTCCTTTCCTTTCTGAAGAGCCTTGATATATTTATCTTCTTTAGCCACAGATTACACAGATTTGCACAGATTAATTGTACTTCCTGAAGACAGGTTTGATAATATTTCCTACAAGGTATTTATCAATTCCTTCGTTAAGTGCTTTCTTCACTACAGCAAGAGAATTTTCTGTCGCCTTCAATGTCAATTCAAGTTCGGCGTCGCCATGCGAGTACGATTGAGCGATCCATGGAATGAGAATTTTATTCCTGATCATCTCCTGGGCGAACAAAGTGCGCAGTGGGAAAGAAACATTTCCTTCCGCATCACGCGTGAAATAATACGGCATGCAGGCGAATCCTTCCACGGCGAAATGTTTTTCAATGCCCAATCCTTTCGCGATGTCATTCATTCCCGTCACCAGTTTTCTTCCGAAACTCCAGAGCTGGTCGGTGACTTTATGCTGTTTGTAATAATCCACCGTCTTGATGAAAGCACCGAACCCCGACATTTCAGATCCGTGCGTGGTTGAAATCAGAAAAACTCTTTCCGCTCCTTCTTTTCTTATTCCGCCCAGCTCCATGATCTCTCTTTTCCCGATGAGCGCCGATAACGCAAAACCATTCGCCATTCCTTTTCCGAAGGTCGCGAGATCTGGTTCGATGTCGTACATCCTCATCGCTCCGTGCAGGTCCCAGCGGAAACCGGTGATCATCTCATCGAGAATGAAAACGGTTCCGTTCTTTTTGCACAAGGCCTGAACCTGGTGGAGAAAACTTTTTGTTTTATCTGCACAGCCTTTATTCTCCATCACGATCTTTCCGTCACCGGCACATGGAGAAACAAAAGTGGCGGGTTCGAGAATGACAGCCGCAATTTCGCCAGGATGTTCTTCAAATAATTTTTCGAGTGATTCAATGCTGTTGTAATGAAATCGCAGGCTGAACGCTTTTTTCTCTTCCGGGATTCCTTTGTCCATTGGTGTTGTGCCAATGAACCAGTCGTCATACGTGAAGAACGGATGTTCAGCGCACATCGCTACATATTTTCTTCCCGTGTACGCGCGTGAAAGTTTGATCGCGGCAGTCGTGACAGTCGAACCATTCTTTGCGAATTTCACCATCTGCGCCCAGGGAAAAAGACTCACCATGAGTTCGGCTGCGTTCAATTCTGTCAATGAAGCGCGAGTGAGATTGTTTCCCTTTTTTATTTCGGCAATTCCTGCAGCAGAAATTTCATCGTTGTCATATCCAACAGTCACCGAACGCAAACCCATTCCGTAATCGAGAAATTTGTTTCCATCGGCATCCCAGACATACGCACCCTTTCCGTGAGAAAGAATCTGCGGTGCATTCGAAGGATACTGATCATCACCGCGACTGTAGGTGTGAGCTCCGCCGGGAATGACATTATGAAGTCGGTCTGAATAATTCATGCTGTGATGT
>DATJEX010000036.1:0-9980 GCA_035496135.1 Bacteroidia bacterium | reverse complement strand
GAAAATATATCCTTCTCAATCCTGTTTGCATTGTTATTGAAACCTTCAAACATATTTTTCTCGGGCAGGGTTTGTTCAGTCCGGCGGCACTATTGTACAGTTTCGTATTTATGATCGTACTGCTCTTTATCGCAATATTGTCCTTTAACCGTGCTGAAAGAACATTCATAGACACAGTTTGAAACATGAGTAATGTAGTTATCAGCATTGAACATTTAGGAAAGCAATACCGCCTTGGCAAGGTGGGAGCCTCTTCTATTTCAAGCGACATCAATCGACTATGGCATATAGTCAGAGGTAAAGGGGATCCTTACCTGGCCATGGGTGACGTAAATGACAGGACTAAAATAGGTGGGTCGGAATTCGTTTGGGCTTTAAAGGATATCAACCTTGAAGTGATGAAAGGAGACGTTCTTGGTATTGTCGGAAAGAACGGAGCCGGAAAATCAACACTCCTGAAAATACTTTCAAGGATTACAAGCCCTTCCGTTGGTTCGTTCAAATTAAAGGGCAGGATCGCAAGTCTGCTGGAAGTTGGCACCGGATTTCATCCGGACCTTAGCGGGCGTGAGAATATTTTTCTGAATGGTGCAATACTTGGCATGACCAGGAGGGAGGTCCGTTCGAAATTAGATGAGATCATTGATTTCAGCGGAGTGGAAAAATATCTTGAAACACCAGTGAAGCGATACAGTAGCGGTATGTATGTCCGTTTGGCTTTCGCGGTTGCCGCGCATCTTGACCCGGAGATCCTGGTCATTGATGAAGTTCTGGCTGTAGGAGATGCCGAGTTCCAGAAAAAATGCCTGGGGAAAATGCAGGAGGCAAGCGAGAAGGAAGGAAGGACCGTGCTTTTTGTCAGTCACAATCTTACTTCAGTCGCGTCGCTCTGTAACAAGGTGGCATACATCAAGCAGGGAATGCTCAAGTCGGTCGGTAAACCGATGGATATCATTTCGGAATACCTCTCCGAAGAAAAACTCTTCACCAGCAATATCCGATTCAGTGAAGACGAAATGCCTGGTAATAGTGTTGTAAGGCTGAGGGGAGCTTCCATCATTAACAAGAAAAAGGATGTGATAGACCGATTGATGTACAAAGATGAATTCGGTATCGAAGTGGAATTTGAGATTCTGAAAGAAAGCATCACACCTATTCCTGCTGTGGGAATTCATACCATTAAGGGCGATTATGTGTTATCGTCGATCGTAGACCTTCCGCAACATTGCCAACCTGGTATCTATCGAAGTATCGCCTGGATACCGAATAATCTGCTCAATCTCGGAACGTATACCGCGAGCGCCGTAATGAGTACACTGAATCCGCTTGAAGTTCATTACAATCATAAAGAGTTCCTCACTTTCGAGGTCATTGAAGATATGAGTGAAAGGAATATTGAATTGTACCGGAAATTCCCCGGGATCGTCCATCCGAAATTGAACTGGGAAACGTATTCATTATGAAAGTTGTCATTTTTGCCGGAGGTATCGGTACCCGTATTTCCGAAGAATCTCATTTGAAACCAAAACCAATGATCGAGATAGGCGGGAAGCCCATTCTCTGGCACATCATGAAGATCTATGAAGCATATGGTTTCAATGAATTTATTATTTGTCTCGGCTATAAAGGCGATATGATCAAGCAGTATTTCCTCGACTACTACAGGAATAATTCCGACCTGCAGGTCGACTTGCGAGAGAATACGGTGAAGATCCTGAAAAGTGATTCAGAATCATTCAAGGTTACTCTTGTTGATACAGGTTTGAACACAAAAACGGCAGGCCGGCTCAAACGCGTTCAGAAGTACGTCGGGAATGAACGCTTCCTGCTTACCTATGGTGATGGAGTTTCTGATATTGATATCAGGCAACTCGTTTCATTTCACGAGAAGCATGGCAAAGCTGCGACGGTGACTTCTGTTCAACCGGCAGGGAAATTCGGATCACTCGATATCGGCGAGGACAATATTGTCTCACGATTTTTTGAAAAACCCAAAGGAGATGGTTATTGGATCAATGCGGGTTTCTTCGTCCTTGAACCTTCTGTATTCGGCTATCTGGGTGATGATGCTGATGAAACCATGTGGGAAGATTATCCGCTTGTCAACCTGGCAAAGGACGGACAACTGGTCTCTTTCTGTCACGACGGTTTCTGGAAATGCATGGACGCCATGCGCGACAAAATAGAATTGGAAGCACTCTGGAGTTCCGGCTCCGCGAAGTGGAAAATATGGAAGTGAGTTCACTGTTTGGAGGAGTATATAAGGGGAAGAATATCCTTGTGACCGGTAATACAGGTTTCAAAGGTTCGTGGCTTGTGCTATGGCTCAAGAAAATGGGTGCCAATGTCACGGGTTTTTCTGTTGATGGACTGAATCAAGGATCGCATTTTGATCTGCTTCATTTGAATATAGAGACCGTTACCGGTGACATAAGGAACAAGGAGGAGATAGCGGAATGCGTTCGCAAATGTCAACCCGAAATAATATTTCACCTGGCAGCACAATCACTGGTTCGCCGGTCCTATCGCGACCCTTATCTCACGTTCGAAACAAATATCATCGGCACTCTTCATGTGCTTGAAGCTGCCAGAAACTGCAAAGCTGTAAAAGCTTTCGTGAATGTTACCACCGATAAAGTGTATGAGAATGAAGAGAATCATAAGGCATACAGCGAAGATGATGCACTCGGCGGATATGATCCTTACAGTTCTTCGAAGGCTTGTTCGGAAATACTTTCGTCTTCGTACAGAAGATCTTTCCTCATGAATGATGGATTTCTGCTGGCAACAGCAAGAGCAGGAAATGTGATAGGGGGTGGAGATTGGGCTGATGAAAGACTGATACCCGACATGATGCGCGCAGCGTTCGGCGGTGAAACTGCAACGATCAGGAATCCGGATGCGATACGCCCATGGGAGCATGTACTGGAACCGCTTTCAGGATACCTATTGCTGGGCCAGCGACTGCTTGAGGGAAAAGGAGAGTTTGCGCGAAGCTGGAATTTCGGGCCTGAAATGACTGAATGTGTAAGTGTAAAAAAGGTTACAACGATACTTTCAGAGGAATGGGAAAGAATAAAAGTAGTGGAAGAACAGGGGGATAAGAAGATGCATGAGGCCGCGATTCTCAAATTGGATTGCAGCAGGTCAAAAAAAGAACTTGGCTGGGCACCTGTCTGGAATCTTTCTACTGCCCTCAAAAGAACTACAGCATGGTATAGGGAATATTTCACCGGCAAAAGAGTCATAACTGAAGGAGATCTTGATGCTTTTCTAACGGATGCGGTGTCAAAAAAAATAACCTGGACCAATTAATATTGAAATGATTTTTGAGGAAACCGGTTTTGAAGGTGCATACATAGTCAGACCTGAATTGCGTGCGGATGATCGCGGGTTTTTCACACGGACATTCTGTGCGGATGAATTCGCAAAACAAGGACTGCGGGAGGTAATGGTGCAGAGCAACCTTTCGAGGTCACTAAGGAAATTCACGCTTCGCGGAATGCACTTCCAGGTGAATGGCGCGGAGGAAGCGAAACTTGTGAGATGCACGCGCGGCAGGATACTTGACGTCATCATTGATATCAGAAAAAAATCAAAGACCTACTGCAAACATCTCACCCAGGAACTTTCGGAAGAGAACGCATTGGCGCTCTATGTGCCCGAAGGATTTGCACATGGCTTCATGACACTGGAAGACAATTGTGATGTTTTTTACCAGGTCTCGAATCGCTACACCCCGGGATCTGAAAGAGGTATCCGGTGGAATGATCCCCTGTTTGGTATCGATTGGCCTTGTACGCAACCACACATCTCCGGTAAGGATGCAAGCCATCCGGATTTTATTCACGGATAAATATGAAGATCATTCTTTCAGGAGGCTCAGGGTACATCGGAACAAAACTGATACAGAAACTGCTTGATGCAGGGGAAGAGTTAACTGTTCTGAGCAGAAGCGAGAATGATTTTCTGCGTTCCCTGAAAAAGGAGAAGATCGAGCTGGTACTACACGATCTCGCATCGGGGGTAATGCCTCCGGAGAGAACAGGTGATGTATTCATTCATACTGCTGCAGCAAATGACATCGATTCGGTTTCTCCTTCTGTCGCGCTCTCTTCTACTGTGCTTACAACAAGGCAGGCGCTCGAATACTGCGTGAAGAATCGGATACCGAAATTCATCTATTTTTCCACTTTCCAGGTTTATGGAAAAGTGGAAGGAGAAATGAATGAATCAACAGAGATCACACCTGTGAATGACTATGGGCTTACCCACTTTTTTGCAGAAGAATATGTCAGGATGTACCAGCGTAAACATGCTGTTTCATATATCATTCTCCGGCCTACCAATATCTATGGATCACCTGTCGACCGAACGATCGACAGGTGGTCTCTTGTCCCTAACTGCTTTTGTAAAGAAGCTGCGGAAACAGGGCGTATTATCCTTCAGAGCTCAGGGAAACAGACCCGCGATTTTGTAAACCTTGAAGACCTGGCCGGCATCACTCATTCTTTCTGCAGGAACTTCGATGCGTTCTCTAACCGATCCATTAATGTTTCATCAGGAAACAATTATACAATCCTTGAGATAGCCGAGCTTGTGAAGGAACGTTACGAGGAAATTTATCCAGGGAAGTGCGTTATTGAAATTCGCTCGGATCAACCTTCCGTTCCGAATGAATATCAGATCGACCGTGAGACCATGCTGGCGACAGGATTCCGCTTCGGCGACAGAAAAAATATTGTGGCGGAGATCGATCGTACATTTCAATGTATCGGGAAAACAAATAAACCTGTCTGAAAGTGATCAGGAAGATATTAGCGAAACTTGTCATCAGGTACTATCCTTTTATCCAGAAGGTGATAAAAGAGAATTATCCTGAACCTGCAGCCCCCACGGCATTATCGCGGTTCGGCAATGCAGCGACATTTGATGAAACGAATCATATTGCGCTCACCTCAGAATTCCGGAATTACCAGAATGACAGATCGAAGATCACGATCGGCAGGCATTCCAGGGTAGGAGCCCAGTTGATGGTATTTGCCAGAGGAGGAAAGATTGAAATCGGAGAATATTCCATGGTTCCCCGTGGTGGTCACATATGGTCTATGGATCATATCCGGATCGGAAACCGCGTGATGCTATCTTTCAATGTGACCATCTTCGATAATAACTCGCATCCACTGGATGCCGGGGAAAGGCACAGGCATTTTCTGGATGCTGATGCAGATGTAGTGGTCGACACCGCTCCAGTTGTGATAGAAGATGATGTCTGGATTGGATGCAATTCCATCATATTGAAAGGAGTTACGATCGGAAAAGGAAGTATTGTTGCTGCAGGAAGTGTTGTGACGAAAAGCGTTCCGGCGAATTGTATAGTGGCTGGGAATCCTGCCGCGGTTGTAAAACAATTGAACTGATAAAATGCCGAATATCATTTCAGGTTCCGCTGTGATCTCGAAGTTTGCAGATCTTGAAGAATCCGTAAAGGGAAGTAAACTGATCATCGGTGATAAAACTGTGATCGATTCTTTTGTAAAAATAAAATTTGCTGGAGGGCTTGGTGATATTACCATCGGCGATCAGTGTTACCTCAATTCCGGGACTGTTTTGTATTGCGGGAACGGGATCACTATCGGCAATAAAGTACTGATCGCCGCGAATTGCACGCTGGCACCTGTTAATCACGGTATCAAGAAGGAACTTGCGATCAGCGATCAGCCTTTCATGGAATCAAGAGGAGGAATTGTCATTGAAGATGATGTATGGCTGGGTGCTAATGTTACCGTGCTCGATGGTGCACGGATCCGCCGCGGTTGCGTAGTAGGAGCAGGGTCACTGGTTTCCGGAACCCTTGAGGAATACGGAATTTATGTCGGAAATCCGCTTAAGCTGAAAGGATTCAGAAAATAACGGGATGAATTACGATTATTCTATTCTTATCAATACGCATGAACGCCACGGGTACCTGAGAAGAGCGCTTAGCTATTATTCCGACTGTGCAGCTTCTGGTGTTAGTGTTCTGGTGGCCGATTCTTCTGAAGCTGCTTTCGCTGATCATTTGCTCCTTAAGAATATCAGTTACCATCATTTTCCCGGGATGTCGTATAATCAGCGTTTGATCGAACTTGTAAAACTGGTTCAGACAGAATATGTGTTGCTGGCTGCTGATGATGATTTCATTTCACCGGCAGGAATTTCCGCAAGTATAGATTTTCTGAAGGCCCATCCGGATTATTCTTCTGCGCTTGGGAACCATGTCGTGTTTTCGAAGCACAACGGGAAAGTTGAATTCAGGATCATGCATGCGCATTCATTCGAGCTGGACCTGAATGATGATGATCCGATGGTGAGAATGAATAAGATGTTCCAGAATTATTTTTCGACGCATTACGCAGTTCACCGGAAAGAGAACATGGAAGCATTCACTGCATGCATGGAAAAATTACCGGAAGCAGATAAATTCATGCCGATGATCCTGTCAATTGTTGTCGCTGTAAATGGTAAAATAAAAGTGATCAATGAATTTTATTCGGGAAGGGAATATATCATCGGTTCTTCCAGCGCCTCCTGGCTGGGCCTGGATGTGCTTTGCCGGGATGTGAAATTCAGGCAGAAATATGATGCATTTATAAGCGTGTGTGCAGAATATCTTATCAGTAAATGTGAAATGCCATTTGATGAAGCGAAAAGGAAAGTGCTGGAATCTTTTGAAATATATATTGAAAAGCTGATCAAGGCCATAAGAATAAAAAATGAAAGGAATACAGCACCGGCCGTCCCTCAGCCAGCAAGGGAAGGAATGCTCAAAAGAATGATCAAGGGCTTTCCTGTGATAAAGAATGTTGCAGGTGCCATTTCGGGAAGACGGTTGAAGCACTACCAGGAAACGCAAACTGCCCTCAAACGGAACAAGGATCTGAAATTCGGGATCTTTTATTCCGGGCCGGAATTTGAATTGACCTTTACTGATGATAAAAAGCAGGGCGAACTGGAAAGAATAAAACAAATGGTTCTTCAATTTCCTGTTTGAGTATATTGAATGTCTTCTCCGGAATTGATATGGGCCATTAATTCAAACACGTCATGACAACCATACCTACTCTTTCAAAAGATGAACTTTCAGATCTCGCGCTGGTCAGGAACACACTTGATAAAAGCGGAGTATTGCTTGTTCCGGGGTTTCTCGATAATTCATCGCTGAATAAACTAGTCGGTGAATTCAGGCTTGTATTGAGTCATTCGGGGAACGAATTCATCAAACCGATAGAATATTCGCAGGGTGTTGGAAGAAAGGTGAATCGTGAAAAGATCGACAGGAATGTACTTCCGGAAACCGCCGCATGTTTCGGAGCTACATGGATGGAAAAACTGACGCGGGAATATCTGAGGGGCGATATTGTTTTGAATCACGATATTTATTTTGTGAAGGACGTGGTTGGTTCGAGGCATCACGCGAACGATCTGCACTTCGATGTTTCACGCGCGTTCAAATTTTTCGTTTACCTCAACGATACGACCGCAAAAAACGGTGCTTTTGCCTGTGTTCCCGGTTCTCATCTTACAGCACAGGAGATCAGGAAAAAATACGGCGCGGAAATAAATTTCGAGAACAGGAACCTGACCCGCGAATTGCCATTTACAGAAAAAGACGCGGTTGCCATTGAAGGAAAAGCCGGATCGCTCATCATTTTTGATACGGATGTTTTTCACCGTGCGGGAAATGTTTCGGAAGGTGAGCGTTGGGTCATGCGCGGACATTCACGCCTGAAGGCCGAGCTTCAGAAATACAGTGAGATGGAACCGGTTCGAAAAAAAAGTTTTTTCTCAAGAATAAAATTGATGTTCAATGGCGCTTAGAGCACTCTGTATCATTCCCGCAAGAGGCGGATCAAAACGTATCCCGCGAAAGAATATACTCCCGCTCAATGGCCGTCCTCTTATTTCGTACAGTATCCGCGCCGCGATCGATTCCGGTATGTTCGACGATGTGATCGTTTCGACCGAGGACGGGGTGATAAAAGAGATCGCTTTATCCGAAGGTGCGCAAGTGGATGATCGTCCTGCACACATGGCTGGCGATACAGTTACCAAAGTCCAGGTGGTGAAGGAATTTCTTGAACGTGTGAATGGAATTGAAAAGTATTCTTCGGTGACCGCGCTGCTTCCGACATGCCCGTTCCGGACAGCTGAACATCTCAAAGAAGCATTCTCAATTTTCCGCGCGCACCCCGAATTGCCTTTTCTCATCGGTGTAACGGAATATGAATTCCCGATCCAGCTTGCGCTTTCTCCAATGGATGAGGAGAAGATGGAAGTGACATTCGAGAACGGATATAAAGTGACGCGCAGCCAGGATATCGGGAAACGCTATCATCCGAATGGAGCCATGTACATCGCAACGGTGAAGGCATTCCTTGATAAAGGGACGTTCTTCAACGATAAAATGCTTACCTATAAAATGTCTGCCATCCGTTCTTACGATATCGATTATCCGTATCAATTCGAGATAGCAGAAATAATCGCAAAAAATATTCACCGTTATGAATAAGTACATCGACAAAGTAACAGGCCCGGTCATTCCGCTGCCAACTCCATTCAACTCGAAATTCGAAGTCGACTATGGAGCACTTTCTTCCTATGTGAAATTCCTCGTGGATAACGGCATCAGGAATGTGATGACCACTGTCGGAACGAGCCGGTTCAATCTGCTTACCGAGGATGAAGTGAAGAAAGTGAATGAGACGGTAGTGAAGGCTGCTGCTGGCAAAGCGATAACCATCGTTGCAAATCCACTTACCGGTGGAACAGATAAAGCAATTGAGTTTGGTAAACATGCCGAGCAGATCGGGGCAGATCTTTTTCTCACGTATTATCCCGAACGTTATTATGGCGATGATAATACGTATGATTATTTGAAAGCGATCAATGACGCGGTAAACATCGGAATTCTCATTCACGAAATGCCGATGCGGAACGGTTATGGTCCTGGAAACATACAGTATTCACTTCCGCTTTTGCACCGCTTGCTGGAATTGAAGAATATTGTTGGTGTAAAGGAAGAAGCGCTCGATGCGGAATACAGCAATAAGATCGTTGCTGAAATAAAAGATAAGGCTGTTGTGATCGGGGCAGGAGGCGGGATGAGTCGTTATTACCTGCGTGATCATAAGCTGGGATCGAAAGCGTTTCTCGGCGGAATAGGGAATTTCATTCCCCAACTTGAACTTGAATTCTATAATGCAATGATGAATGGTGATCAAGAGCGTGCAGGAAAGATCGTCAATGAGATAGAGATACCTTATTTCACGAAAGTAGTTCCGGTGGGCTGGCATCCTTCGCTCAAGGCAGCACTCGCGCTCAAAGGACTTATGCCCGCTCATGAGCGTCCGCCAATGAAACAATACACCGCCGAAGAAACGAATGTGGTAAAAGAAGCAATGAAATCAAATAACTGGATCTGACATGAATCAGAAAATCACGATCAGGAATAAGGTCATCGGTACAGGGTATGCTCCCTATATCATTGCCGAAATGGCTTGTGCACATGATGGCGACCTGGAAAAAGCAAAACGCCTTATCGAAGCGGCTGTGTCTGCGGGAGCCGATGCTGTTCAATTGCAGTTTTTTGTACCGGATGAAACAGTTACACCGGCGCACCAGGTGTATGACATCATCAAGCGCATCGCATTTTCAGCTGAACAGTGGCGAAGCATTTTCAATCACGCCCGTAACAGCGGGATTCATGTGTTTGTATGCGCATACGATGTACCAAGTGTTGAGCTCGCGATCGAATGCGGTGCCGATGCGATCAAACTGAATTCAGCAGATCTCAGCAATCCTGATGTATTGAAAGCTGTTGCATCTTCCGGAAGGCCGTTCACACTCGGAACAGGAGCTTCTACACTGGATGAGATCGCCAATGGAATTACACTCGCTTCTGAATTCGGTGCGAAAGAGATCATTCTCATGCATGGAGT
>DATJEX010000035.1:0-11287 GCA_035496135.1 Bacteroidia bacterium | reverse complement strand
CAGCGCATTATAAGTAAGCACATGTGTATTCATGTCGTACTGGAAATTCGCGGTGTTGGCGTTGTTGTAATTCACGGTGATCTCCGCCTGGCTCGCAACGTTCAGCACTGTCGCTGTAAGCACCATGCTCTGACTTGTAGAATTGTAAGGACTTGTCGGAGGATTGGTAATGGTCACAGTCGGCGGTGTTGCAGGAGCACTCTGGTTTTTGAAAATGATCTCGCATGATTTGGTATCAGTTCCTGCTGTGTTGGTTCCGCTGATCGAGAACGGGTTCGATCCGGGGTTCAGTGTCGCAACAAAACTTACGGTCGCGAATGATGTGTTCGGAACAAAACTGAACATGGTCACCGCCTGGCTGTTGAATATGATCGACACCTGGTTCGCTGATGTGATGTTGGTGATGTTCGCAGTGATCGTAGCAGTTCCTGTTTTGGTGGTATACGGACAAACGTTCGGACTGGTGATCGTTACCACAGGAGGAGCGATCGCCGCAACCGGATTGTAATTGATGGTCACTGCATCGGATGCACTTCCGTAGTTGTTCGTTCCGATCACTTCGTAAAGATTCGCGCCTGTGTTCAGGCTTGCCAGGAACGAAACCTGGTGAGTGGCCGCATTGTAGGAGAAGTTGTTGATCGCCGCGCTGTTTCCGAGTACCTGGATGTTCTGTGTCGATGCAACGTTCAATACAGTTGCAGTCACATTGTAAGTTTGTGTCGAAGAATTGTAAGGATCAGCAGCAGGATTGTTGATCGTAACCTGCGGAGGCAACCCGGTGTTGGTGTTGTTCGCAACAACCTGGTTGTAGATGATCGTCTGATTATCTGAAGCGGATCCGTACTGGTTGCTCGCGTTCACCACGAAGTAATTATTTCCGGGATTCAAAGTGGTCGTGAACACCATGGTATTGGTATTCGGATTGAAGCTGAAATTATTACTGTACTGGTTATTGATCATCAGCGAGATCTGGCTCGAATACTGAATGTGTGTCACATTCACCACCAGCTGTTGTGTCTGCACATTTGTAGTGTACGGATTCGAAGATGGTGTAGTGAAATTCACCGTAGGCGGATAAGTGCTGATGTTGCTCGGCCCGTTAGGATTGTTGTTCGGATACGGATTCGTAGTTTGATTATTGTTCGGATTCGTATTCGGATTGTTGTTCGGATTCTGGGTATAGGTATTCGGATTCGGAGGAGGCGGAGGATTATCGTTCGTGCTTCTTGAATTTCCGTTTCCGCCAAAGGTCCAGCGAACAAAAAGTCCGTCGTAATTGTAAAGGTCGTTGCCATTCCTGGTACCCGTTCCTTCTGTACTGTAATTCACACCATCGATATTGTCATTCAACGCCCAGGTAGTACGGTGCTCAACTCCGAGTGCAACACCATTTCCCCACTGGTATCCCATTCCGAACCCTGCAGATGGCATGAATCCCCATTTGCCGGCGGTCTTCACTGTTTCATAAGTGAAATCCCATTTTGAACGCAGCACATCTTTCACATCTGCATCAACTCCGGTTTGCGGAACATCAGAGTAATCATACATGTTGTTGAGTTCGTCAAGCTGGTTCGTCTTCACTTTGTAATGTGTGAGTCCGGCTCCACCGAATGCATAGAGCAATACACCATGACGGCGTAGTCCCTGGCTTCCGATCATCAGTTCGTAAGCGAATTCATCAAAATGGAATTTGTAATTCGAGAAGATATATTTCTCGCCGTTCGGTTGCTGACCTGCGGAATAATTCACCAATGGATTTTGGGTACCATTCAGGGAAGGATCATTTTCAATTCCGAACAAAGGGTGATAATTGTACCCGAAATTATTTCCGTCCATATAACGGAAACGCCAGCCCCACCAGAGAATCCCCGGAGCATCGAGTCGTGAATATCTTGAAAGGGTAAAGCTCCAGCCTATTCCGCCGACAGCTTTCATGTCGCTTGATTGCCATGTTCCTCCCATGTCGAGTCCAACCCATAACGGGCGGCGCATCGGAGTGGAGGTCTGGCTGAATGATTGTATCGAGATGGTGAGTACAACCAGGAGAGTAAGTATTCTTTTCATAGTCAGGTTGATTTTGTATCGGTTAATTCTATCAAGCAGGAATTATGCCGAAGGTGGGGCGTGGTAATTCTGATATTTTTAAAACAATGATTATCAACTGTTTGCCAGAAAGCTCATTTGGTAACTGGACAAATCTACTGAATCAAAAAGCATTATCAAACGGAATAATACATCATTATGACGCCCGATTCCGCTTGTTCATCGAAATGCATTTCCGGCATCTTCCTTGCTCGTTTCGTACCTTGCATACGAATAGCAAGTGGTAGAATTCTCCTCTCATATAAGAAGTCTGAGCGACGCGGAACTGGTATCCCGATTCAGGGAAACGGGTGACAACATCTGCATTGGTGAATTGTTCAAACGTTACCAGCATCTCGTTTTCGGTGTGTGCATGAAATATCTGGCCGATGAAGATGAGAGCCAGGATGTGCAGATGCAGGTGTTTGAAAAATTACTCCGCGATCTGCAGCGTCACGAGGTGGAACAATTCAAAGGATGGCTGTACACGGTAGCGAAAAACGAGTGCCTGATGTACCTGCGCAGCCGCAAGAGCAAACTGGCTAAACAGAAAGAATTACAAAAAGACCTGGAAGAGGTTATGGAAAACGGCGGAATGCTGCATCCTGATGGTGTAACCGACACAGAACACCAGTTACGCGACATGGAGAGCAGCCTCAACGCGATCGGCGAACAACAACGCCGTTGCCTCGAACTCTTCTACCTCGAAAAGAAGTGTTATAAAGAAGTGGCCGAAATGACCGGCTTCTCGCTGAATGAAGTGAAAAGTTACATCCAGAATGGAAAGAGGAATCTCAAACTCATTCTGCAGAAAAAAGAAAATGACTGATCAACCAACATATCGCAAACTGCCTGATGAGAATTGCATCAGCGAGGAAGTGATGTACCGTTACATCGACGGAAAACTTGCTCCGGATGAAATGTATGCGGTGGAAATGCACACGCTCGATTGTGCATTGTGTGCCGATGCGCTCGAAGGTTTGTCGAAGGTGAAGGATCGCGACCGCAAAGGCGCGTACTGGAAATTACCGGAAGGTGCTGGTGGCGATGGCGGAAGGATTATTTCACTCTGGAATCGTCCGGCACTTTATTATTCAGCCGCAGCTTGTGCCCTTCTTCTCATTGGATTCTTTTCGCTTCGTTCCTTCCTGTCTGATGAAATGAATTCATCGAGCCCGAACATGGCGGAAGTAACTCAGAATAAGAATTCCGATCGGTTAAAGGACAGCGAAGTTGCACTCGATTCTGTCATGTCTTATGACAGCAGCGGTAAACCATTATCCAAAAGTGTCGCTGATCAGCCGAACATCAACCAAAGTGCATTGGCAGAACATGATGTTGCCGATTCCTCCCGCAATGATCTCGCAAACGCCCAGGGTCCGAATCGCCTGGAACAAAACAATACGGCAACTGGAACAGAAGCTCCGGATGTCCGGGCAAATGATGTAACGAACCTCGCCACCAATACAGAAACAAACCAGGATCTCCGCACGCAAAGTGACATTGGCCTCGACCGGAATTATCATGTGAACACGATCACCAATAGTGTGACACAACAAACGGTGATCAACAAAAAAGACAAGACCGATTCACGCGCTGTAACCAATTCTGATGATGTTCCTTCTACGAGCGTTGCTTCCGGAGCTGTTCAACCTAAAGCCGCAGCCGCGCAGGATACACAAACGTCAGATAATGTTTCAACAGGAAACATTGCTGATGAACAGACCTACTCGAATTCTGAAGTGACGAATGCTGCTGCAACTTCTGTTGCCGAACAGGTTTCATCCGATACGACCAGCTATCACCAGGTCTATCACCCGAACGCCGAAACAGATGCCGATGTGGATCTTTCCTATGCGAGCGGAGTGAAAATGCTGGACTCTAATAATGCACAGGCATCACTCGTCTTCTTCGATGATGTGATCGCACATCCATCCAATTCACATTACCAGGATGCAGAGTGGAAAAAAGCGGAAGCGCTTATCAAACTCGGTAAAACAGCCGACGCAAAAACACTGCTTCAGAAAATTGTTACGGAAGGCGGAAAATATAAAACGCAGGCAGAGGATAAATTGAAGACGCTGTAGTCTTTTCCAATAAAAGTTTTTTGATGGAGCAAGATCACTTCTTCGAACGAGCAAGGAAGATGGAAGAAGGAGTATGGAAAAAGAAAAATGGGCGCCAGGATCCTTGCTCCATCTTCCTTCCTCCTTGTTCCTTTCAGAATGAGAACTCGGTGTAGGGAATATAATTGAACTTGTGCTCCAGGATGAGTGACATCTCTTCTCCTTTATCACGGATATCATCATCATCGGCCTCGTAATGCCAGTTCACATCCACCTTCACTCCCCTGCTCTGCATTTTCAATAGTTTGGAAAGGATACTGAGAATGGAGCGCACCGACCCGGTGTTGAGATGATCGAGTTTGATATCGAAGGTGATCGATTTTCCTGTGAAGGCCTGAACGAATTTTTCTGCCCACTTATCCGCGGCGAGAAAGAACACCGTGGCATCTGCCGGGATCGAACGGCCCGTGATGCTGAATACATTTTTCCCTTCATCAAGAATGATACGCGGCGTGACTTTCGTGTGTTCGATGAAGAGTGGTTCCATGATCCTAATTAAGCGAGAGAAATAATTCCACCCCGAAGAAGGTGTAACCACCATCCATCGGAACGAAACGATACGTGATAGGCCCATTCACCGCGCGTGCGATCTCGAGCAGTCCGAGTCCGGCGCTGGTGCGGCTTCCATCGGTGAGCGTGCGTTCCATTTGCTGCATGTACATGTTGCGCAACACTTCCGGATCTGCCGAATTGATATTGTCCAGTTTTCTTTTCAGGTCAGCTACTTCATCGGTGCGCATGATATTGCCGCACGATACTCCGTATTCGGTCAAAGAAAAACGCTGCATGAAAACAACAGATCCTGCTTTCGGATGAGGAATGGGTGGCGTGTAATTCTGAATATTCTGGAGGCATTCCACTACGGCATTCACGAGTCTCCGTCTTGCATTACGCGGCAATACCAGGAAGTGCGGACGCGACTCCACGAGCGACACGAACGAGCTGATCAGGTCCTCATCTATCTCTCCAAGGTAGAACCAATCGGTCTTCGGATCCAGCAGGAGATCTTTTACTTCAACTTCATTGACCATAAAGTGGGGGAATTCAGGGTTAAAGATATGAACCTTTTACGCATGGAAATAGAAATTGTTTCTACCGTATCCTAATTCATAATCAGGTGTTTCAGGAATAAAAACACATTGAATAATAAGGTTCCTGCACTGTTAAAAGAAGCTGTCGCTGAAAAAAGGCAATTCATCAAAACTTTGGTCATATTTGTCGTCTGAATTCTGAACCATCACTACCATGGACGCATTTGTCAATTCAAAAACAGAGAATGGTATCGCAACCATCACTTTCTTCCATCCGCAATCGAATTCTCTCCCCGGAGAATTGTTGCGCAAACTCGCGAAGTCGATCGAAGACGCCGGCAAAGATCAGAATGCAAAAGTGATCGTGTTGCGAAGCGAAGGTGAAAAAGCATTTTGTGCCGGAGCTTCATTCGATGAACTCATCAGCATTAAGGACGCAACAACAGGCGATCAATTCTTTTCGGGATTCGCACTCGTGATCAACGCGATGCGCAAAGCGCCCAAGTTCGTGATCGTGCGTGTGCAGGGAAAAGCAGTGGGCGGCGGAGTCGGACTTGCATCGGCCGGCGATTACACGATCGCTCATTCCTCTTCTTCCGTAAAACTTTCTGAACTCGCCGTGGGCATCGGACCTTTTGTTGTGGGGCCTGCTGTCGAAAGAAAAATGGGAACATCCGCATTCACCAATCTTGCGATCAACGCCACCGAATGGAGAGATGCCAGCTGGGCGAAGCAATTCGGTTTGTATGCTGATGTGTTCAATACGATTGAAGAACTTGATGCGGCTGTGAATACCCTTGCGGAAAAATTAGCGGCAAGCAATCCTGAAGCGATGCTCGATCTGAAACGTGTTGCGTGGGAAGGAACGGAGAACTGGGATCAATTGCTTTTCGACCGAGCGAAGATCAGCGGACGGCTTGTGCTCTCGGAATTCACGAGAAATGCCATCGGTAAATTCAAATCAGGGAAGTAATTTTTCCAAACGAACATGGAGGAAGGAAGAAGGAACATGGATCCTATGAACCAATTTCCTTTTTCCTTCCTCTTTCTTCCATCTCCCTTATTCTAATAAGTAACGTGCACTTCCGGCTGATAAGTTCCTGCCGCAGTTGACATACTTGTTGTTGCCGCGTGAACAGTTGTAGATGCCGCAGCTGTTTTCGGAACAGTTGTTTTCGGAGGATCCACCACTTTCACTTCCATCTTGCATTTCACGCGGAGTTTGTAATAGAACTGAACTCCGGGTTCAGCGAGATCGGCGTTCAGCACTTTGTCGAATTGTTTGTACGGAACTTTATTGTAAAAAACAGTTTGTTCTTTATCCGCAGTCCTGATCTGGATATTCGGATTTTCAGCAGTGATGTTCTGTCCCGATGCATCCTGTACATACGCGGTGTAACTCGCGTAACGTTCATCTGGATATTTGCTGTCATAACCTTCCGCCATCGTCATGATCGTTGTCGTGAATCCCATATCGGCGTAGGTTTTTCTTTTCATGTCGATCACACCAACGGCAACCTTGCGCAGTGAATCATAAGCGGCCTCGATATTGTTCACATTGTAATCCACTTTCACGAGATCATAAATCCCTGCCTTAGCAGCAGCAGTGATGATATGATCGAGTTTGCGGTGATCGTAAAAAAGAATGTGAACGTTCTTCTTGATCTTGAAACCCGCCGGAACTTCCGTCGCGATATTACTGAACACGCGATTCTCCGCTTCTACCTGGTAAACCGGAAGCATGGTGATGAAATCGATGTGAATATCCTCATCGCGGATGCTGTCTCCTTTCAATCCGTCCAGGAATATTTTGATGCGCGAAGACAAAGCAGAATCCGCGGAGAGAGCCGTCGTACCGAAATCGGTCGTACTGAAGATCGCGGTGTAACTCGACGCGCGCACATTGAACATCACATCCGCGTCAAAGATCACCGTGTTGTCGTATGGCAACGCCGCGCTCGCGTTATCTTTTCCTGCCACCGGTGCGTTCTCATATTGCCCGGTGTAAGGATTGTAATATTGCCGCGTTTGATTGGTCGTGTTCCAGGAATAATCGTAAGCATTTCCCCCGTTCGCGGTGACCGTTGCTGAACCGTTCGCGTTTCCGAAACACGTTGCGGCAGTTGTGGTGTTGGTGATCGCGTTCACCGCGTCGAAATTTCCGCTGGTGCTTGTCGCGCTTTGAAAATTGCCCTGTTCCTGCGCGGAAAGAATGGCCGCAGAAAAAAGTGTGAGTATTGTCATTATCTTTTTCATGTTATTTCGTTTTTGGTTTTGGTTTTATGTTTGCCGGTTTTTTTTCGAGTGAAAATGTGTATTCAAGATGAATGAAATATTTTACGGCGCTGTCACCGTACTCGGGACTCAGGATGCGGTCGTAACCGGTGATCACGCTGCGTTGTGATCCCGGTTGCTGATCGTTCGTCGGATCAGGAAGGTTCACATCATAATGTTCATTGGAAACTTTTCCGCCCGGAACAATGGAAGCGCCGTAATAATTCACATCTTCATCTTCCTTCTGTAAAACCACTTCCATCGCCTGGCGATACAACTCAGCATACACCGCCTGTTCATCCGCGACGGTACAATAATTACTCAGCACCTGGTCGAACAATTGTGTGGACGCATCGGTAACGATGCCCGCATACTGCGACATCTCCGGGTATTTGATCTGAATTTTTTTTGTGAGCGTGTAGCCGGTCACCACCGACACCCATTGTCCTTTCGCATTCTGTTTATTCTCCCGTACACGTTCCTGGCTCACCGTCGATACAACGATATCCGTTGAAGGAATTCCTTTTGCATTCAGCTTTTTTGTCAACGCGTCAATTCTCGCCTGGATCTTTGTACTGGCAAGCGCGAGTGTGGTTTGTTCTTCAGAACCCTGCAATTCGATGATCCATCCATCGGGCGGAACATTGATACAGATATCGGCGGTGACAGAAAAGCTGCGTTCTCCGCACATCCAGTCGCTGTAAGCCGGATGCATCAGCTGCGTGTAGGAATAATTCGCGTCAGATTGTGCGTGTAATCCGAAGCTGACCAATGTGGTCACGAAGAGTAAGATCCTTTTCATGTATCACGATTTTAAAACCGGTACACATGAAAAAGAAAAAAGTTCAATCGATCGTGAAATTATTTTTGCGTACGGTTCAAAAGTTCCAGCATCTGCGTCGCCTGCATCTCCCGGCTGTACTTATCGATCAGCAGTTTAATTCCTGATGAGGTCGATCCTGTCCGCTTCCACTCCGTCGCGATCTCTTCGAGATATTTTTCCATTCCCGTTCCATCTTCATAGGAAAAAGTTTTTCCCGAAGAACATGTAGCTATGATGCGTGCGGCATCACCATCAACCGGCCCGATGCAGATGATCGGTTTATACGACGCGAGGTATTCGAATAATTTTCCGGTGAGAATTCCTTTGTTGCCTTTCGCTTCGGGAATAACGAGCAATAAAATATCCGCTGCACACATCTGCTCCACTGCTTCGTGATGCGCCACATGCGGAAGGAATTTCACATGATCTCCCGCAGCCGACCTGATCGCTTCACGAACACTCTCCGGAAAACTTCCCGTGATGTGCAGGAAAAATTCCGGGTGAAGCACAAGCAGTCTTTTTATCGCGGAAAGAAATGCATCGATCCGGTAATCGTTCGTCAATGTTCCGGTATAGGAAATGATGAGTTTCTTTTCTTCGTGCGAACGTTTTACATTTTTGAAATCATTCACGTCGAAACCATTCGGCACAACGTGGATCGAATCTTTGCTTTTCAATTTTACTTTCTCCGCAAGATTGCGCTTGATCTCGTCACTCACTACCACCACTTCATCCGCCGTCTCCAGCACCTTGCGTTCCATTTCCGCGTCACGCGATCTTGCCCACGAGGTCAAATACAATTTGTCGTAATAATAAATGTCGGTCCACGGGTCACGCAGATCTGCCAGCCATTTTATCCCGAATTTCTTTTTGAGTTTCAACCCGACGAGCTGGGTAGAATGCGGCGGGCTTGTCGTGATCACTGCATCGATCTTTTCTTTTTCGATGATCTTCGCACATTCACGATAAGCATATTTATTCCATCCGACGCGTGCGTCCGGCAGGAACATATTCCCCCTGACGAAGCGTGTGAATTTCTGCGAGAATTTTATTTTCTCCTTGTCTTCATTTGCAAACCCACCAAAAGGAATCTGCTTTTTACCCGTGATCGCTTTGTAAATACCGAATGGTTCGAACGTATCGGTGCGGTGAACTTTCACAGAAGGATGTACATCGTTCTGCAGTGTCGGATCCATCAACGCATATGAACCTTTTCCGGGATCGACTGTCACCACGTGCACTTCCACTCCTTTCTCCGCGAAATAACGGCTCAGTTTCACCCAGCGCTGCACACCTGCTCCACCACTCGGGGGCCAGTAATAAGTAACGATCAAAAGTCGTTTCATGCTGCTTTTGGAGAAGCTGCTTTTCTTTCTTTCCGGTCCATGTAAATTCCGCCGCCAATGAAGAGGAACAGCAGTAATGAACCAACCAAAGCGATCTTCTCGCCGGTATAATAGAAAGAAGGTTCGAACTTGAATTCGATCTGGTGTTTGCCTGCCGGAACTTTCATCGCGCGCAATACATAATCCGCACGCATGTACGTCGAAAGTTTTCCATCGACATAAACATTCCAGCCTTTGTCGTAATAGATCTCGGAGAACACCGCCAGCTGATCGGAAGATGCGCTCGATTCATATTTGAGATCATTCGGTTCATAGGAAAGAAGTTTGATGTAAGCTGCAGAATCGTAGATGGGTTTGAAACCGGAGATCTGTGATTCGAATTTCTTGTCGATGATCGCAGTTTTTAACGGGGCAAAATTCCTTACCGCTGCAAGTTCCGCATCCGCATCATCCACGATCTTCGATTCACGAACGAACCACGCATGTCCGCATGCCGATCTGTTTTCGATCGGGTAGTAAACGACATTTCGCTTCTCGTCGTAATAACCGTTGATGAGATATTTCACGTTCAGCATGTCAATATTCGATTGACGGGCAAGCGTCGCTTGAATGGATGAATCGGTAGCATTCTGTCCGAATGAATTGCCGACTCTGCGTATATCATAGGTAAGAGAACTGTCATACAACTCCTGTATGCGTTTCAATTTCGCACCGTGATATCCACCGATCGATTTATGGAAATAAGAAGTTGATCCATCGGCCCAGGTATTCACCGTAAGATTCAACACGCGGTAATCTGGATCTTTATCTTTTCGTATTTCAATGTCGGCAGCAGTTGGCTGAAAACTATTCGTCTTCACTTCCTGGTAATTTCCTTTTGTATCGCTCAGGTACCTGCTGGCAACACCGTACATGTCGATCAGCATCAGAACGCCCAACGCACCGGCAAGTATCGGCATGCTGAATGGTTTTCTGCTGTAGACGAATAAAAGTCCTGCCGCAAGAAGGATGAAAAGGAAACTGCGCATCGCATCCGATTTCACGATGGCGATCCGTGCCTGCTCCACATCACCAATGATGGCATCCTGTTTTGATTTGTCAATGCCCCTGTTCTCCATCGTCTGCGTCACATCCGCACGATTTTCATCTGTCGCAGGATCAGAGAACGTGGTCGGCATCAACCAGGTGATAAGCGAGAGTCCGCCCGTGAGCGCGAACGCGAGGTAGAAGAGTTTTATTTTCGCTTTGATGATGCCGGGATCTTTTACGATCTCCCGAATGGTGAGCATCGCAAGGATCGGCATCGTCAATTCAGCGATCACGAGGATCATGGAGACGGCGCGGAATTTATTATACCCCGGAAAATAATTGAAGAAGAAATGCGAGAAGCCCGCGAAGTTGGATCCCCATGAAAGGAAAACAGACACAACGGTTGCAGCGAGTAACCACCATTTGAGATTATCCTTCACGAGAAATATTCCAAGCACGAAAAGAAAACAAATGATCGCGCCCACATACACCGGCCCTGCAGTTCCTCCCTGTTTTCCGAAATAAGCGGTCACATAATTTCCAACGAACTCCTGGTTCGAATCGATCGCATCAAGC
>DATJEX010000034.1:0-11464 GCA_035496135.1 Bacteroidia bacterium | reverse complement strand
ACATCATCGGCTCGATCAGCAAGAGAAGAAACGCAGAAGCCGCAAGTGAATTCACGATCTTTGATTGACGCGAAAGAATATTTCCCATGATCACGATCGAAAGCATGGCGACCGAACGTAATACGGAAGGACAAAGGCCTGTAAGCGTCGCGTAAAACCAGATGAACAAAAGCTGGATGATAAAACTCAACATTCGCGTCTTACGATTTCTCGAAAGCGGAGTGAGCAATTTCAAAAGGATCACGTAGATGAGCGCGACGTGCATACCCGAAACCGAGAGCACATGCAGCACGCCTGACGCGCTGTACGCCTGTATGAGATTCGGATCGATCTGGTCGGAATTTCCCAGCAGCAAAGCAGATGCAACAGAAAGTTCATCGCCCTTTATTCCGTAATGCTGGAGCTGCGCGAAACATGTTCTCCGCAAAGCAAGCGCAGAACTTTTGAAAACATTTCCCTTCCCCTCCCCGATCATTTTCCACTGGTCAGCATTCGCATAGCATCTCCGGAAAATATTCTTCTTCGCGAGAAACTCCCGGTAATCGAACTCATCCGGATTTTTCGGCGCTTCGATTTCTGTCAATGCAGAATTCAGCACAAGTTCATCACCATATATTATTTTCTCGGCAGAAGGATCGCGTTTCAGGTAAACGATGATGTGTTCGTCAGCATTCCGCCACGAATTGAATTTTTCCGAAACGATCTCCGCTTCAAACCGGACTGAATTCTCTTTAACCACCGCATCCGACAAAGCGTGCACGACAAATTGTTTCGGCGAATCTCCCGAAATGAGCTTTTGATTTTCATTATGAAACGAAACCAGGAAATTACCAATGAGAAAAAGTGTGATCGCGATGATCACTCCATCCAAACCGATCCATTTCATAGAACGTTTCTGTGAACGATGAACGAAAAACAAAACCGGAATGCAGGAAAATATTGCGAGGAGAAAACCGAAAGAAGAAATTGCCGGCTGGACTTTGTAGGCGAAAACAATTCCGAGCACAAGCGGGATCAGCATCCGAACCATCGGCATTCCGGAAAATATTTTCTTGCTCATTTCGCTTTATTCACCAGCGAAACTAAATCATGAAGGGGAAATTAATGGAGATAGCCGTTTGTAATTGGGTACTAACTACCAACAAGGCCCGAAAGTACGAACCCCGAAATTTCGAAGTGCAGTGGTTTGTACTTTCGGATTTGATCCGTAGTTAGTACACCATCCGCTTCGCGGCTAACATGGTATTCTGCAACAAACCCGTTATCGTCATCGGCCCTACTCCACCTGGAACGGGAGTGATCCATGAACACTTCGGCGCCACTTCATCGAACTTCACATCGCCATGCAAACGCCAGCCTGATTTTGTTCCGGGCGCATCCACGCGTGTCGTGCCCACGTCAATCACAACAGCTCCGTCTTTCACCATATCCGCTTTCAGGAAATGCGGTTTTCCGATCGCAACGACAATGATGTCTGCATTCCTGGTGAAGGATGAAATATCTTTTGTCTTGCTGTGCACAACAGTCACGGTGCAATTCCCCGGGTATGCATTTCTCGTCAGCAGGATGCTCATCGGCGAACCGACGATATGACTTCTCCCGATCACCACGCAATTCTTTCCTGCTGTTTCAATTTTATTTCTTTCGAGCAACTGCAGAATTCCGTAAGGTGTCGCTGGTAAATAACAGGGAAGATTCAGCGCCATGCGTCCCACATTCACGGGATGAAATCCATCCACATCTTTTTTCGGGTCCACCGCTTCTATCACTTTCTGTTCGTTGATGTGATTCGGCAAGGGCAGTTGCACAATGAATCCGTCGATCTCCGGATCGTTATTCAGCTTTGCAACGGTCGCCAGCAATTCTGCTTCGGATGTTTTGTCGTCGAGATGGATCAGCGTAGAACCATATCCGATCTTCTCGCAGGCTTTCACTTTGGCATTCACGTACGTGAGGCTTCCTCCGTCATTTCCAACCAGAACGGCCGCGAGATGCGGTGCGCGGTTTCCTTTCGCGACATGCGCCTTCACTTCTTCCGCCAATTCGGATTGAATCTGCTCTGCGATCTTTTTTCCGTCGATTAATTGCATTCTGAAAAACATATTTTGTATGGTAGGGACGCGAAGCTTCGCGTCCCTACCAATTATTTCCCCCGTGGCATGTTACGCATCATCTTCATCATTTGTCCTTTGTCCTGCATCATGCGCATCATTTTTCTCGTGTCCTCGAATTGTTTCATCAGGCGATTCACTTCCTGGATATTTCTTCCGCTTCCTTTCGCGATCCGCATTTTACGGTTGCCGTTGATCAGTTCCGGATGTTCTCTTTCATTGGGTGTCATCGATTGAATGATCGCTTCAATGTGTTTGAACGCGTTGTCGTCGATCTCCACATCTTTCATCGCTTTGCCAACGCCGGGGATCATTCCCATCAGGTCTTTCACATTTCCCATTTTCTTGATCTGCTGCAGCTGGCCAAGAAAATCATTGAACGAAAATTTATTTTTCGCGATGCGTTCCTGGATCCTTCTCGCTTCTTTCTCGTCGAACTGCTCCTGTGCACGCTCCACGAGTGTGACCACGTCTCCCATTCCGAGAATACGATCGGCCATACGTTCCGGATAGAAAATATCCAACGCATCCATCTTCTCGCCTGTTCCTACGAACTTGATCGGCTTGTTCACGATCGATTTGATCGAAAGCGCCGCACCACCGCGTGTATCACCGTCAAGTTTGGTGAGGATCACTCCGTCAAAATCGAGACGATCATTGAATGCTTTCGCCGTATTCACCGCATCCTGGCCAGTCATCGCATCCACGACGAAAAGAATTTCATCCGGATCGACTGCCTTCTTGATCGCGGCAATTTCATTCATCATCATCTCGTCGATCGCCAGGCGTCCGGCGGTGTCAATGATCACGACCGAGTTTCCATTCTGCTTCGCCTGCGCGATCGCGTGTTTGGAAATCGCGACAGGATCCTTCACATCGGGCTCGGCGAAAACTTCCACGCCGATCTGTTCACCTAAAACTTTCAACTGATCCACAGCGGCCGGACGATATACGTCGCACGCTACAAGCAATGGATTCTTTCCTTTTTTATTCTTGAGAAAACTCGCGAGTTTTCCGGAGTGGGTTGTTTTACCCGAACCCTGCAAGCCTGACATGAGAATGACCGTCGGACTTCCACCGAGTTTTATTTCCGACACCGATCCGCCCATGAGATTCCTCAGTTCATCGTGCGTGATCTTGATGAGCAATTGTCCGGGAGAAACAGACGTGAGAACGTTTTGTCCGAGCGCTTTGGACTTGATATCGTCCGTGAATTTTTTCGCGACGGAAAAACTCACATCGGCGTCGAGCAGCGCTTTGCGGATGTCCTTGAGCGTATCCGCTACGTTCACTTCGGTGATCTTTCCTTCGCCTTTGAGGACCTTGAACGCGCGTTCTAATTTGTCACTTAAATTATCGAACATGTGTGCTGAAAATTGGAGTACGAAGATAGTTAAAAGAGACGTGGGATAAGAGACGTGAGACTTGGGATTTTGATTTGGCACAACCCCATCATAGCCCACCGATTCATCATAGCCCACCGATTAATCGGTGGGCTATGATGAATTTGCTCCACTTATAAAATTCTTACATCTCATCTCCATTTTCATCTTAATTTTAGAACTCGGTTGCACAATGAAAATTTTCCTTTCTCTTTCTTCCATCTTCCTTGTTCTGATTGCGTCAGCCCAGGATTTCACACCATCATTTTCTGTGAGTGAACGTTCCTCCAATCCCGAACTTGTGGATCAATTCGCAGGAAATACTTCGATCGGTTATTTCGCGATCGGCAAATACGGAGAAGAAACTTCATTCCTGAAACTTGACGCGAACATGGGCGTGGTGAAACATGTCGCCATCAACAAAAAAGATTACAACCGCAAGGCCGCTGGAAATTATGCGTTCTATGCCATGGGCCAGCACACCTGGTTTTTTACCAAATCCTATGATGTCAAAGCAAAATCGTTTCTTGTTTCCGCGAAAGAGCTGAACAAAGATTCGCTCACACTTTCACCGGTGAACAAACAGATCTCCGCACCGGAACAGGTCATGCTCACATCGCACACCGGCTGGAATGTGCGCTGGGCTTTTTCTCCCGATTCAAAAAAAATGCTCATCTATACCACAACAGTGCAATCGAAAGATGACCAGACCATTTACATCAAGATCCTGGATGAACAACTGAACATGCACTGGGAAAAAGAAGTGCACACGGGAATTTCCACCGGTGAACTCAACATCGTGAAAGCGACGATCGACAACGAAGGAAGATTTTACCTGCTCATCAACCAAACAACTTTTATTAAACACGTCGCGAAACTGGAATATCATCTGCTTGTTTGTCGCGACAACGGAACGTTCAGCAAAGATGTTCCGGTCGAACTCAGCGCACACTTCATCAACGATTGTTCGTTCGATGTAGCGGCTGACGGAAATGTGATCATCGCCGGAACGTACAATCTCGATGGAGATGATTTCATTGACGGAACATTTCAACTATCGCTCGACAAGTCGGGTTATGCTCCCACTTCGTATATCTATCCGTTTTCCGACGACATCGTTGCAGAATTCGGCACCACCAACAAGGATTCCGTAAGACGTTTGGAAGCGCGTTTTCCCGTGTGGGAGGTTCACGCTACGCCCGACGCAGGCGCTACACTCATTCTCGAACATGCCTATGCGCAGAGTGAATTCCAGACCACCACTATCGGTGATGTTACTGAAGTCAAAAATGTGACCACACAATATCACATGGAAATGCTGGTCTTCCATTTCGGAAAGAATTCACTCGCCTGGCAGGACATCATTTACAAACACCAGAGCACTGCGCTTGGTCATTATGAGCATCTCAGGATGAATTCTTTTTATTCCGGCAGTGACACATGGTTGCTTTACAATGAAGATGTTGCGGACGACCAGAATTCCTATGAATATTCTTCGGGACACATGCAGATCTGCAAACTGGATTCGGCAGGAAAGATCTTCATTCACGATCTCACTCCGGCACTTCCACGCGAAACAACGCTGCTGAAAGATTACAGTTTTCAAACCGGGGAAAATGAAGTGCTGCTGAGTTGCTGCGATAATTTATACCTGCGGAGAGTGCGCTTGCTCCTGAATTGATTGCGCCATTCGTTCCCTAATCCGTAAATCTGTGAATCCGTAATTCGCATATTCGATCGATTAGCAATTCGTTCCCCATAGCACGCCTTCCTTCTTTTATTACAGACAATCTCCCGTATCCGCTCTGTTATCGAATTTCGCCCGCATTTCATCTTTTCATTGTGAAACTTTGTTGTAGCAAAGAGAAAGACTCCTTGCATGATGTTCAATTAAAACGAAAGATCATGAAACGTGTCATCTTTTTTTCAGCGTTACTGATCCTCGGCATAGTGGCCATCATCTTCGTCAGCCGCAGACCCGATGAACAGAAACTTCCGGGCAAAGATCTCGACCTGTACGCTGTCCTCAACCTGTTCAGCAAATCTTCCACACTGAAGGATTTCGAGCGATCGCTCAATGATAAAAGTGATCATGTGAACAATCTCGACCTCAATAAAGACGGAAAAGTGGATTACATCCGCGTTATTGATAACCAGGACGGCGCAAACCACGCGATCATTCTCCGCGTTCCGCTGAGTGAAACTTCCTCGCAGGACGTAGCGGTGATCGAAACGAAAAAAACGGGCGAGAAAGAAGCGCACGTGCAGATCGTGGGTGACGAAGATCTTTACGGTAAAGATTTCATTGTAGAACCTTCGTCCTCTTCCACCACTGCCGCATTCGGTTTCACTTCCGAAGTGATCGTGAACGTGTGGGCGTGGCCTTGCATCGCATTCATTTACGCTCCGGATTATGTCGCATGGGTTTCTCCGTGGTACTGGGATTATTATCCCGAATGGTGGTATCCGTGGGAACCGGTTGCATGGGATGTTTACTACCCGGTGGTTTATGTGTACCACGAAAATTACATTCGCGTGTACGACCGTCGTCTGCCGGAATGTGATCACATCTACGCACAATACCGCGTGCGGACGGACCTTGATCATTTCAACGGAAGAAAACTTCCTGCGGAACACAACATGCTGAAGAAAGATCCGGGAGATCATAACATGCTCAACCGGGATCTTGCGAAAGGCGCAGCAGGAACTCCGAAACAGAAAGCGAAAAATTATGTTGCTCCGTCACCAGTGAAACATGACGTGATAAAACCAAACGTCAAGCAGAGCCCGGTGAAAACAGGAACAACAGGACATGCCGGAACTACACTTGGTAAAGGAACAAATCCGAATGCGGGTGCAGACAAGCATGGCAATGTCGGAACTCCACGTGGCGATAAACTTCCGGTACCTGAAAATGCGACGACACCGAAAGGCAACTCTCCGAAGAACGGACGCATCGTACCAAAACAAACGATCGGGAAATTCCCTATCGAACCGGGAATAAATCCGGTCATCATTCCAAAACAGGATAAGATCTCACATTCTTCCGATCAATCGATCGCTCCTCACGACGGAAGAATGAAAAAAGGGGGATAGTGTGGTTGGTTTATTACCGGGCCGCTCTTGTAGCAGGGGGCGGCTCTTTTTTTTCCACGCACATGCCGGCGCGCGGGGAACGAATTACGAATCTACCCGAATATCCTAATTCATTGAATCCATATTGGCATATTCGAGAAGATTCGTAATTCGTTCCCTTCACATTCTTTCCGGAACATCTATCCCTAACATATTCATCGCTTTCTTTATCGTCTTCGCGACTTTCACGGATAAGGCAAGGCGGAAATTCTTCAGCGTTTCATTTTCTTCTTTCAGCACCGGGCAGGCGTCGTAGAATTGGTTGAATGTTTTCGCGAGATCGTACACATAATTCGCAATGACCGCCGGACTCAGTTCTTTTGCAGCGGCATCAACTGCAGTTGGAAAAGAATAGAGATGTTTGATCAGTTCTTTTTCTTTCGGGTGAATGGCAACGGAAGGATCAACAACCGGAACTGCTTTCAATTCCGATTTTCTCCAGATGCTCCGGATGCGCGCGTAGGTGTATTGCACGAACGGGCCCGTGTTGCCGTGCAGATCGATACTTTCTTTCGGATCGAAAAGCATTTTCTTTTTCGGATCGACTTTCAGGATGAAATATTTCAACGCCGCCATTCCCACCTTGTGCGCAAGATCTTTTTTCTCTTCTTCACTCATCTCATTGGTCATGCCTTTTTCATTGGCAAGTTCCAGCGCATCCTGCTCCATCGCGTCGATCAGATCATCCGCATCCACCACCGTTCCTTCGCGTGATTTCATTTTTCCTTCCGGCAATTCCACCATTCCGTAGGAAAGATGATAGAGTCCATCGGCCCAGTCGTTGCCCAGCTTCTTCAGCGAAACTTTCAGCGTTTTGAAATGATAATCCTGTTCATTGCCGACAACATAAATATGTTTCGAGAAATGAAATTCCCTGTAACGGTCTTCCGCTGTTCCGAGATCCTGTGTCATGTACACCGAAGTTCCGTCGCTGCGCAATAAAACTTTCACATCCAATCCTGAATCGGTGTTGTCGATGATCACGGCTCCGTCGGGACGTTTTTGCAGAACACCTTTCTTCAATCCTTCTTCCACAATTGTTTTTCCAAGCAGATACGTTTGCGATTCGTAATACGTCTTGTCAAAATCAACTCCGAGTTTTTTGTACGTGATCGCGAATCCGTCGTACACCCAGCCGTTCATTTTATTCCACAAAGCTTTTACTTCCGGATCGTTCGCTTCCCATTTGCGAAGCATTTCCTTTGTTTGAGCAAAACATGAATTTCGAATTGATTGGAACCAGTCTAACACTTTTTGAAAAAGTTCAGGAGGCATTGATTGCAAATAATAGGTTCCATCATCTTTTCTAGAGCCCAATTCCGTTGTCAACAAGCGATTTTTAAAAGCCTCCTTATCTGTAATTCCATAATCTTTAACGATACTATTAAAAGTCTCATTGGGTTTGCCAATTGAATTAAGTTCATTGGAAATATCAACCAGATGTTTGTAGATTGATTCTATTTCCTCGGATTCTTTAACGTTATAAATCACATAATATTTCCCCACCAAATGATCGCCTTTCATCCCACTCGATTCCGGTGTTTCTCCATTTCCGAATTTCTGCCACGCGAGCATGCTTTTGCAGATGTGAATTCCCCGATCGTTCACCAGGTTCACTTTCTTCACGTTATTCCCGTTCGATTTCAGGATCTGCGCCACGGAATAACCCAATAAGTTGTTGCGTATATGGCCTAAGTGAAGCGGTTTATTGGTGTTGGGTGATGAATATTCCACCATTACCAGCGGGGCATTCTCTGTCAACTTTTTTATTCCGAACGACTCGTCTTTGCAGATCTCAATGAATCCGTCGAGCCAGAATTGATCACCAAGTACAATATTGAGGAAGCCTTTCACCACATTGAATCGCGCAATGGCGGAATAATTCTTCTGCAATTCCTCTCCCAGGAGCTGAGCCGTCTGTTCCGGGCCTTTACCTGCCAGCTTCACATAAGGGAACACAACGAGTGTGATATCTCCTTCAAATTGAGGATTGGTTCGCTGAAAAGTAACTGTTGCGGGATCGATCTTCTGATTGAAAAGCGTTTCTACTGCTTTTGCTACATGAAATGAAATGATATTCTCTGGTGACTGCATAATCTTATTAATGTTGTCGGACTGAGCCTGCCGAAGGCTGACTAGTTCGTTATCTGCGAAACGACTTTCGTCAATATCTCAAATGTATTCTCGGCCATTAAGTTCTCTTTATCGAGCGTCGGATTCACTTCACATACTTCGAAGCAGCAGACTTTCTCGTTCTGGATGAGTCGAACAAGCAGCGATCCGGCTTCTTTTTCAGTGATGCCATTGCGAACAGGCGTACCCGTTCCTTTGGAGATGGAAGAGTCCATACTATCTACATCGAATGAGATATAGATAAGGTTGCATTGACTCAGATGGGACAGGGTATCGCGCGCAATCCGCTCAACACCATGTCTCTTGACTTCGGCCGTGGTGAACATCTTTACATGATGTTTCTTCAGTAACGAAGTTTCCTCCGGTTCCACGTCCCGGACACCTATATAAACAAGGTCGCGATAGTGGATCTTGGGGGCAATCCCTCCTATTTCCTTGAGCTTTTTCCACAACTCCACCGTCTCTTTGTCTGGTTTATTCATCTTGTTCGCCACGTTGTCTTCACCCAATGAAGCAGCTATCGGCATGCCATGGAGGTTGCCCGAAGGAGTGGTCCAGGGCGAATGGATGTCGGCATGGGCATCTATCCAGATGACGCCGAGTCTGGCCTTTGGGTATGCCAAACGGATGCCGGCGATGGTACCACCGGCGGTACTGTGATCGCCCGCGAGTACGAGCGGGAAGCCATTCGAGCGAAGGGTTTTCTGCACTTCTCCGGCAACACGCTCATACATAGTGATGAGGCCCTTTATCCGCTTGGCATAAGGGTTTCCGGCAGGTTCGAACAGCAATTGGTTCTCATTCTTCACTTCCACCGACTCATATTGCCTGAACATGTTTGAGCCATAGTCGAGTGCGGCGATCTTGATGGCGTCTACCCCAAGGCTTGCACCCCTGGTTCCGGCACCGATTTCGGACTTGACTTCAATGAATTTTATCTTTTTCATAGTCGTATTAATCCTTACTTTTATGACCCCAAACAAAGTAACTCACTTACATCACATACAAATGCACCAAAGTAACTCACTTGCTTCACAGGCTTTCAATTCCGTATCGGTCGAAAACACCTATCAGAATCTGATTCAACAGACCTTCAACTTCCCGCAGGAAGGCTTTTCTGTTGCCGACAATGAGCTGTATTTCAATGATATCCCATTAATGGACATTATCAAGAAATACGGAACCCCATTGAAGATCACTTATCTGCCGAAAATAAGCGAGCAGATCCAGAAAGCCAAGCGTTTATTCCACGTGGCCATGGCAAAAGTGGATTACAAAGGTAGCTATACGTACTGTTACTGCACCAAAAGTTCCCACTTTTCATTCGTCCTCGAAGAAGTGCTGAAAAATGACGTGCATATTGAGACTTCTTCTACTTACGACATCACGATCCTGAAAGAATTGCACAAGAAAGGACTGCTGAAAAAAGAGCATTTCATCGTGAATAACGGATACAAACGCAAGCAATATCAGCAGCTCATTACCGAACTCGCGAATGACGGATTCAACATTCTTCCTGTTCTCGACAACAAAGCGGAGATCGACTATTATGCGAAGTACCTGAAAGCGCCGAAGATGAATCTCGGTATACGCATCGCTTCGGAGGAAGAACCGAATTTCCAGTTCTACACCTCACGTCTTGGCATCCGTCACAGCGAGATCGTTCAATTCTACAAAGACAAGATCGCGAGCAACCCGAAGTTCGAATTGAAGATGCTGCACTTCTTCATCAACACCGGCATCAAGGACACGATCTATTACTGGACAGAACTGGCGAAATGCCTGAAAGTGTATTGGGAATTGCAGCGCATCTGCCCGACACTCGATTCGCTCAACATCGGCGGAGGAATGCCGATCAAGACTTCACTTGGATTTGAATATGATTATGAATACATGATCGAGGAGATCATTTCACAGATCAAGAATTTCTGCGACAACAATGAAATTCCCGAGCCGAATATTTTCACCGAGTTCGGATCATTCACCGTGAGTGAAAGCGGCGCCGCGCTTTATTCCGTCATCGACACCAAATTGCAGAACGATCGCGAGTTGTGGTACATGATCGACAGTTCCTTCATCACTACACTGCCAGACACGTGGGGAATCAATCAGCGTTTCATTCTGCTCGCCATCAATCACTGGGACCGCGAGTATCAGAACGTGAATCTCGGCGGACTGACCTGCGACAGTATGGATTTTTACAATACCGAAGCGCACGCCAACCAGGTGTTCCTTCCGAAAGCAAGCGCGGGTGAAAAAGAACCATTGTACATCGGGTTTTTCCACACAGGCGCTTACCAGGAATCATTGGGAGGTTATGGCGGAATTCAGCACTGTCTTATTCCAGCACCAAAGCACGTGATCATTGACAAAGATGAGGACGGAGAAGTGACCACGCGGCTTTTCGCGAAAGAGCAGAGTTATAAATCCATGCTCAAGACACTCGGGTATTGATTTACAATTTTCAATTTACGATTTACAATTCGGAATTTTGATTCAGTTTGGTAATGTCCAAAATGAATTTGCTGATCAATGCCGGACGCAGCAGGTTTCAAAAAATCGTACGTCGTAATTTGTAAATCGTAAATCCATCCGGATTTATCTTTACCTTTCCGCCGCCTGTACCGATGAAAAGTGGCATTCATCGAAAACAGGAGAAAGAATTATGAGAAAACGCCGACTCCTTAAGAGAAGAAGATTGAT
>DATJEX010000033.1:0-8593 GCA_035496135.1 Bacteroidia bacterium | reverse complement strand
TCTTCAGCTTTTCGCCCGGCGTATTTTCAAGAAGATATTCTTCTCTTCCGTCGGTGTTCCAGGTAATGTGCGATCCGTCCTGATCCACAAAACCGAATCCTTCGTCAAATGTGTAGAACGCGCAATGGTGGATCGTTGGATTGAAAAGGTTCTTGCTGTAATGGAATTCCGATGCATCCATGTCGAGTTGATGAAGCAAGGTCGAAGCGAGATCGGTTTGTGAAGCGACGCTGTCGTATTTCATTCCGCGGAATTCAGGTTTGAGCACATCGCCGAAGAACAGCATCGGCATATGCCTGTATTCCGGTTGATTGAACGCCCAGCTCTTCGGTGAATTGTGGCTGTGATCGGAAACGAAAATGAAAAGTGTGTTCTTATACCACGGATATTTTTTTGCATCAGCGATGAAATTCTTAATGCAGTTGTCGGAATAATGCATCGCGTTGATGTACATATTTTCTTTTCCGCCCCAGTTGAACAGGATCGGCATCGGCGAATCGAAAGGGGCGTGCGTACTTTCTGTGAACATTCCGGCGAAGAAAGGTTCCTTCTCATTCTGCAATTCCTGTAATTGGCGCGAGAACAGGTATTCATCCGCCACACCGAGTTTGATCCGCGGAATGGATCCGTCAAAATCCTTGTCTTCGAGAATGCGGTCGAAATTATTGTAATACATATACGACCGGATATTGCCGTAACTCAATTGTCCTCCGAACATGTAGGAAGTATGATAGCCCTCTTTTTTGAAAAAAGAATTGATGCTCGGCAAATGCACATACTTTCCGGGCTGCGTGATGATGGACGTTTTGGGTTGTGCAGGAAAAGCAGAAAAGATCGCCGCCATTCCCTGGTCCGATAAACTTCCGCTCGCGTAACAGTTCGAGAAAATGATTCCCTGTTGTGCCATTTCATTGAAGAACGGTGTGATGCTGTCATATCCCCCGCAGCATTTCACACCATCAGCCGACCAGCCTTCGAGCACCACGAGCACCACATTCGGACGCGTGGTCGTGAGCACGTGAATGGTCGTGTCTTTTGTTGTGGCAAAAATTCCATCCAGGTTTTTCTTCACTTCCTCTTTTGTCATCAGCTTATACGGTTCACCGGCTCTTGAATTTTCGATGATGCTGCTCATGAGGTTGAACGTGGAATTCGCCGAAGTGACGTTGAGGATATTCTTGTTCGAGAAATAAGCGTCGCTTACCTGCACGGGGATCTGCTGGAATCCGCCGCGCATACCGTAGAAAATGAGAAACGCTGAAACGAAAAAGGAAGCGATCGAAATGTAGATCGGTTTCCTGTCCGGTATTTTGGCATTCGCCGTAATGCGCACGAACATTTTCCGCAACAGCCAGGTAAAAAAAACAACAGCCGGAATTCCGAAGATCAATTGCGCCCACGAAGCGGTGTGAAAAACTTCCGACGGATCGTGCATGAACCAGACGGCTTTGTAATTGAGTTTGATGTGCCACTCGTCGTAGATCGGAAGTTCGGCGATCGTGATGGTGATGACGATGATGATAAGCAGTGTTGAGAATATTTTATTCACCCGCAACGGCCATTCTCGCTGGAGAAACATGGCAACGGAAAGAAAAAGAAAAGAAGGAATGATGAGATATGACGCCATCGCCGTGTCGAGATAGAAGCCATGAAAATAAACGGTGATGTATTCGGAGAATGGAATCCCTGCGAGCTCTTCACGGTTCCAGATGAGAAAAACCGAACGCGTGATCTGGAAAATGAACATCCAGAAAATGAAATGCCTGAAAAGTAAAACCGGCAATTTTTTCTGTAAATGTTCTTTCATGAATTTTCTTCGTAAGAGCTCTGTGCCCCTGTGTCTCTGTGGTTAATAATATGATCGAATCAACCCTTGATCAATTTGATTGCTTCGTTACGGTCTTTCGCACCAAACACCGCGTTGCCCGCGACGACCACGTTCACACCTGCGCTCTCGAGCGCACGCGCATTCGAAGGATCAACGCCGCCATCCACTTCGATGAGTGTCGAAAGTTTTTGCGCTTCGATGAGTTTCTTCAACTCTTTCACTTTATCGATCGTGCGTGGAATGAATTTCTGTCCGCCAAATCCTGGGTTCACACTCATTACGAGTACGAGATCAAGTTCTTGAAGAATGTCATACAGCACTGTGACCGGCGTGTGCGGGTTGATCGCCACACCTGCTTTCATTCCCGCGGCTTTTATTCGCTGAATGGTTCTGTGCAGATGTGTGCACGCTTCATAATGTACGGTGAGAATGTGCGTGCCGTATTTCGCAAACTCCTCGATATAATGATCAGGATTCACGAGCATGAGGTGAACATCCAGTGGTTTCTTCGCGTCCTTCTTCAGGGCATTCATCACTGGAAAACCAAAAGAGATGTTCGGAACAAAAACGCCGTCCATCACATCCACGTGAAACCAATCGGCTTGACTGTCGTTGATGAAATGGATTTCATCTGCAAGATGGCCGAAGTCGGCGGAGAGGAGGGAGGGAGCGACTAATATTGACATGGGGCAAATTTACAATGATTATTGCTATGGGAGGAAGTTTGCTCTTTCAATTGAGTAAGGAGTAGGCGGTAGGCAGTAAGCAGAAGGGAGAAAGCAGTAGGCGGTAAGCAGAATGCATAATGCGAAAAAACTCTGCGTGATCAGCGTAATCTGCGAGAAACAATGGCGGCACACATTCCCGCGCGCGGTCGGCAGTAGGTGGTAAGCAGAATGCAGTAGCGAAAAAACTCTGCGTGATCAGCGTAATCTGCGGGAAACAATGGCGGCACACATTCCCGCGCGGCCGCAGGCTGTCAAAAGTCAGCAGACGTATCAGCGTTTTATTGGGTTGAACACGTAGCAGCAGCCTATCGTAGAAAAAAGTTCTAACCTGTATTCATATGGCTTGAAGTAGAACAGGTGGTCTGAATTCCTGGCTCCACCAGTGAGGTGAATACAGATATGATCACTGCATTTAATACTTAAACCAGCTTTAAAAGTAAAGCCAATCTTCATGTCATAATCTGTGTTCATCTTGATAGATGCAGGTCCTATTCTATAAGAAGTATCCTGTATGCAAGTTCCGGAATCGATCTCTTCCTCCTCATCAATGAATGTCTTCAACTTATGGTCAGACATCAAATGGAATCCGATCGCAGTTTCGAAGTTGAATCTTTTGTTTTGCGAGAACCATTTGACACCTCCAAGGAAAGTGGTTTTCAATTCGAAAATATTTTGTTGTAATCTGTATCGGTCACTGTATGAATCCTGACATGAACCATGATTTCCATAACCAAAGTTGTACAAAAAGAAAGTGAGATCCTCTCTATGAATTCCACCCTCTATATCGACTTCGCCATAACCAACCATGCCGCTTATCCGGGAGTACACGCCGAATCCTGAATAATAATTAGTGTTCTTACTGAAGTAACTTGATTCGTAAGCACCGTAGGAAGAAGTGTTATCATTTTTAGGGAAGAGTCTATTACTTCCTGCTACGCTCAATATACCGACCAAAATTTCTGTCTTATGCGATGTTGTCGGTTCAATTGATCCTGAGTTCACTTGTGAATGGGATGGCAGTGAATAGGCAGATAGAAGTACTGCGAAAAGGTTTTTCATGACTCATGAATTTATGAAAAAAGTTGAAAATCACTTCCCCAACAACACTTTTTCCGCTTTCTGCTGCACATAAGAAGCCCGTTTCTTATCGCGCTTGTAGGGTGCACCTTCATACCATGTTTTTGTATTTCTTCCCAGGTCAAACACTTCTACAAAATTGTACACAGAATCGAAATTGCTTCCGGTAATTTCCGATCCCGCGACGGCAAAACATGATTTGCTGAACCACGCGGCATCTTCGAAATCGCTTTCCGATCCTCCGAACGTCATGCGATATCCTTTCTTCTCCCAGGGTGAATAAAGAAATACCGCGCATTCCGGTTCCTGGCCTGAAAGATAAACACGGCCGCTATCGACGCTAAACCAATAGGCGTATGAATAAATGTCAAGGTAATAGGAGGAGTCCGGTGACCAGTAATACATTTTTGATTGAACAGAATCCACCTCTTCATTCTCGAGAGGAAAGTCAAATTCGTACGAATACGCTTCCGTTTTCTTTTTCGAGAAATAACTGATCGAGAAGCCGGTTTTGTTTTTCTTGTTGTACGCGAACCAATCGGTAAAGTGAGATACGATCTGTTTCTTGTAGAGATCAGGATCGCCTCCGGAAAATGAAAGGAGAAGCGTGGAAAGAATTACCAGAGTTGAATTTCTCATTTCAGTTTCCTCTTCTCCTTCGCCGGCAATTTCTCCCTGATCAATTCATACGACTGTTCCAGGTAATGTTCCCACTCCTTCTTATTGAAACGCGTTGCCTTCTGCACCGAGATCCATTTATATCGCGCGAGATAAGGCGCAGGAATGATGTCGGTCGTCGCGCAGAGTTCTTCGAATTCCTCGTCGTTCACTTTCAGCGAAACCTGCAACGGGCCTTCTATTCCTGTTATGCAGAACATTTTTCTGCCAATGGAGAAACAGAGATTGTATTCCCACTTGATGTCTTCCGTTACATGCGGAAGCGAAAGGCAGAATTTCCGCAGTTGCTCAATATTCATTGCTCTAAGATTGAAAGTTCCGGGCAGTTATCCAAGGACGAGGATGTTTTGTAAGAATTAACAGGTAACTATGCAGGAATAAAGGTTGATCCATAGCGCCGGATTGCCCTGAAATTCTAAATTTGAGAGATAAAATTAAACTCCTATGCCCAACCTGTCCCGATCCATCAAAACATTTTTTGTCTTCGCTGTTTTGTTTTTCACGTATCATCCTTCATTCGCACAGAGCGATTATGATGTGACGGAAGATGGAGTTGCAAGCGTCAATGGTTATGTGGATGCGTACTATGCGCATTACACGGATTCGGTCGGACTGAATGCTGATCAGAAATTTCCATTCGTCAATCCGCAAAGCGACAAGCCGGGACTGAACATGGCGATGATCTCGGCGCGTTACGAAGGAGAAGGAACACGCGGTGTAATAGCCCTGCAATACGGTGATATACCAAGGACGCAATGGTCTTCGCAACTCAATCCGGTGATGGAGGCGCACGTCGGTTTACGCATCGTGAATGGTCTGTGGATCGATGGCGGATTGTTCCGCTCACACATGGCAACAGAGCGATTGCTTCCGCGCGAGAATTTCTGCAGCTCGGCTTCTGTCAACAGGGTTTACGAATCGCATTATGAATCGGGATTCCGCCTGGAGTTTCTGCCCGGCGAAGGAGATTTTTCAATGGATGCATACCTGCTCACGGGTTACAATATGTTCGGCGATAACAACCGGAAAAAGTCATTCGGATTTTCCACGATGTACCGCTGGGATGAAGAGAACGGAAAAGCGGGTTACAACCTGTATTACGGAGATGATACTCCTGAAGCTGCTGACACGATCAATCATCTGCGTGTGCAGCACAGCGCGTATGTGAATTTCAACACCTTCTTCGGAATGCGCGTACAGCTCGGCGGAGATTATGCGACACAAAGGAATTCCAGCCTGGCCGCTGCCGATCAGAAAGCGAAGATGTATGGCGGAACACTGAATCTCAAATACACGGTGTTCGATCGCTTTTCTGTTTACGGGCGCGGCGAGATCTTTCACGATCGCCACGGTTTTGTGTCCACACGCTTCATCGATTCGAAAGGAAACATCACCGGATATAAAATGTGGGGAATGACCGGCGGCGTCGAATTCAAACCGACAGGAAATTCCTACATCCGCGTGGAATACCGCCGCATCATCATGGATAAGGATCAGAAGATCTTTTACTGGGATGGAAAACAAGTGTCGACACGCAACGAGATCGGCTTCAATCTTGGATTGCAATTCTAATAGGGAAGGATTACAGATCCGTACGGAGAATACAGATTACAGATTTACAGAAAACCCTCTGTACCCTCCGTCTGAATCTGTAATCTGTATTCTCCGTAAAAATCCGTAATTCACCCTCAGGTACACCGGGAATTCAATTTTCACCACTCGTATTCAACAATTCGTTGTTAACTCTGTGTCCTGACGCACTTCTTGCGTAATTCCACTGAAGTTTTATATTTGAGAAAGGATAACCGCTCCTTCTTACCATCTTTTGTTCAAGCCCAGCCTTCATTCTTCTATGAAAAAGTTATGCCTGCTCTCCGGGAAAATACTTCCTGTGATCTTTCTTTTCCTTTCCGGCCGTGCGAATGCACAGAGTGCCGACTCAGCGAAGATCGTGGTGAGTGGTTACGTGGATGCCTATTATGCTTTTTATACCGACTCGGTCGGCGATGGCAATTACCAGAAATTCCCTTCTGTTTCTCCCCGCAGTAATTCATTCGGATTGAACACCGCGATGCTCACCGCGCAATATGACGGAGTGAAAGCAAGAGGAGTAGTTTCGCTGCAGTATGGTGATATTGCACGATGCGCCTGGTCACCGACCTTCAACGCGATCCTCGAAGCGCATGCCGGTATCCGTCTCTGCAAAAACAATAAGTTGTGGCTCGACGCCGGATTTTTCCGGACACATTTCGGAACGGAAGGATTGCTGCCGAAAGAGAATTTCTGCAGCTCGGTTTCGGTCAATACCTATTTCGAACCGTATTACGAAGCAGGAGCACGTTTGCAATACACACCCTGCGATAAATTCACCTTGTTTGTTTACGGGTTGAACGGTTATAACATGTACGAGGATAACAATCACAAAAAATCCATTGGTGTTCTCGCTACCTACGCACTCGGTGATAAAGGGAATATCGGTTACAGCAATTACATCGGTGATGATTCGCCAACAGGTGATACTGTTACGCATTTGCGGATCCACAACAATCTTTTCTGGAATTATGCTTTTGGAAAATTGAAACTGCAGATCGGCGGAGACCTCTGTTACCAGGAACATTCCGATATCGCAACCGGAATGAAAGCGGCGATCATGATGAGCGGAGTTTGTTCGGTGAAATACCCGATGTGCAAATACGCGTGGATCTATGCGCGCGGAGAAATGTTCGACGATCGGCAGGGACTGATGTCGGGCGTGATCGTTGACACAAAAGGTATGCTCACCGGTTTGCGGATGTTCGGCGGAACGCTGGGTGTGGAATGCAAACCGATCGACAATGCTTACATCCGGCTCGAAGCGCGTGATCTCGCATTCGATGAAGAGCAACAGATATTTTACTGGAACAAAGCGGCGCGTTCATCACGGATGGAAGTGCTGTGCAATATTGGAATTTCATTCTGACGCATTCAAGAATTACTAACCAAAATCCATGACTATGTTCGATACCGGTACCACGGGCTTTATGCTTTTAGCGACAAGCCTTGTAATGTTAATGACCCCGGGCCTTGCCTTCTTCTACGGCGGACTCGCGGGCAAACGGAATATTCTCGGCATCATGATGCAGAGTTTCGTTTCCATGGGCATCACCACGATCATGTGGTATATCTGCGGATATTCACTTTGCTTCAGCGGCGATTCACTCGGCGGAGTGATCGGGAATTTTGACAAAGCGTTCCTTCGCGGAGTGGATCTGAACACAGCGCTCGCGGCCAATACCAAATTGCCCGAATTCGTTTTCATGGCTTACCAGATGATGTTCGCGATCATCACACCTGCGCTCATCACGGGCGCGTTCGTGAATCGTGTTTCATTCAAATCGTATCTCATTTTTCTCGTACTCTGGCAAGTGCTCGTGTATTATCCGTTTGCGCACATGGTGTGGGGCGGAGGTTTGCTCGCGAAACACGGTGTGCTTGATTTCGCCGGTGGAATTGTCGTTCACGCAACAGCAGGATTCGCAGCGCTCGCGTCGGTCATCTATGTCGGAAAAAGAAGGGACAAACAATCACCTCCGAACAGTGTTCCGCTCATCGCGATCGGAACAGGATTACTCTGGTTCGGCTGGTATGGATTCAATGCGGGAAGCGCGCTTGATGTGAATGCCGTGACAGGACTTGCATTCGTCAACACCGATGTCGCTGCTTCATTCGCCGCGATCACATGGCTCCTCATTGAATGGACAATGGTGAAGAAACCGAAATTCGTCGGACTGCTCACCGGCGCTGTTGCAGGACTTGCGACCATCACACCAGCAGCAGGATATGTCACACTGAGTTCCGCATGTCTCATCGGAATTCTTGCAGGACTGGTTTGCTACATCGCGGTGCACATGAAAAACAAGATCGGCTGGGATGACGCGCTTGATGTGTGGGGCGTTCACGGAATAGGCGGATGCCTTGGAACGATCCTGCTTGGTGTTTTTGCCTCGAAAGCAATGAACGCTGCCGGTGCGGATGGATTGATGGCGGGCGGAACACATTTCTTCCTGATGCAGTGCGCCGCTGTTGTAGGTGCGTGCATCTACGCGTTCATCTTCACGTACGCGATGCTCTGGCTTATCAATATGATCACGCCGGTGAAAGTTTCCCAGGAAGGAGAGGACAAAGGCCTTGATGAACACGAGCACGGAGAGAAAGCATACGACGAAGGTGTATTGTAAAATGAATTGAAATAAAAAATCCCGCTGTGTTTCTTACCAGCGGGATTTTTTTGCGATTTATTTTT